>UROA01000159.1 GCA_900549355.1 uncultured Collinsella sp.
GTTGGGTTCCTTGCCGAAGAAGTCGGCCACGGTCTTCTGGACCAGAGGCATACGGGTCATGCCGCCGACCAGCAGCACTTCATCAATGTCGGAAGGCTTCAAACCGGCGTCGGCCAGCGCCTTGCGGCAGGGTTCCAGCGTCTTCTGCACGAGGTCGGACACCAGCTGTTCCAGCTTGGCGCGGGACAGCTTGATGAGCATGTGCTTGGGCCCGGTCTGGTCAGCCGTGATGAAGGGCAGGTTGATTTCGGATTCCATCGACGTGGACAGTTCCTTTTTGGCGGCTTCCGCGGCGTCTTTCAGACGCTGAAGAGCCATGCTGTCCTTGGCAAGGTCGATGCCCTGTTCCTTCTTGAATTCTTCCACCAGATAGTTGATGACGCGCTGGTCGAAGTCTTCGCCGCCGAGGAAGGTGTCGCCGTTGGTGGCGCGCACTTCAACCACGTTGTCGCCCACTTCGAGGATGGACACGTCGAACGTGCCGCCGCCGAGGTCGAACACGACGATCTTTTCGTTGGCCTTTTTGTCAAAACCGTAGGCAAGGGAAGCCGCGGTGGGTTCGTTGATGATACGCTTGACGTCGAGTCCGGCGATCTGTCCGGCGTCCTTGGTGGCCTGACGCTGGGCGTCGTTGAAGTAGGCCGGAACGGTGATGACGGCGTCGGTGACGGTCTCGCCCAGATACTTCTCGGCGTCGGCCTTCATCTTCGCGAGCGTCATGGCGCTCACCTGCTCAGCGGTGTAATCCTTGCCCTCGATGTCGACGACGGCACGGCCGCCCTGGCCCTCCTTGACCTCATACGGCACGGTCTTGATCTCAGAGGTGCACTCGGAGTACTTGCGGCCCATGAAGCGCTTGATGGAAAACACGGTGTTCTTGGGGTTGGTGACAGCCTGGTTCTTAGCGGCCTTACCCACGACGCGGTCGCCGTCGGCGCGGAAGCCCACGACGGACGGGGTGGTGCGGTCGCCCTCGGCGTTCACGATAATGGTCGGAGAACCGCCCTCGAGGACGGCCATAGCGGAGTTAGTAGTACCAAGGTCGATACCAAGAATCTTACTCATTAGAAATTCCCTCTCTCTTTTGCGTTCGCACCGCCTCGACGATCTGTCGCGCGGCGCTTCGGCTTGTCTTTCAGGATGTAGTGTATCCCCTTATGGGCCGGAATATACAAAATCTAAGTCAATTCATATAAGATTTCTTATCTCTGAGAGTTTAGGTTCTCAAATGCGCAGGTAGATACACTGTTTGAGTTCTCGGCAGATCTATTGAGATCTATGTAGAGTTGACTGAGGCGCGAGCCTGAAACTGTGTCCCGTTTTGGACGTGGATTACGGGACGCGGTTTCCGCAAGCACGCTCAATCGCCCTATATTTCAAGTCACCTATAGCTAACATTTGCGCAGCTCAATGGCCTCACCTGCATGTTTTTTAGTAAGCCGCGGCATACTCGGCGAACGGTATGAAGATGCCGGTCAGAGGGTATTGCAAACGGTCGCTCCCGTGGTATGTTTTTGCCCGAATCAAACCGACGCACATCGCCTGTAGCGTCGGTCAACAGAGAGGAAACTACCATGGCTCATCCCGTAATTGATGCCGACGAGTGCATCGCTTGTGGCGTTTGCGTCGACTCCTGCCCCGCTGGCGTTCTGGAGCTCCAGGACGTCGCTACCGTCGCTGACGAGGATTCCTGCGTCGCCTGTGGCGCTTGCCAGGACGCTTGCCCCGCCGGCGCGATCACCGAGATCGTCGAGGAGTAACAACTCCCCCACTTGCACACTCACAAGTACACCGTGCACAAAAAGGAGGCCTCCGCATCGCCGCGGAGGCCTCCTTTTGCATTCGTCGTTACTAGGACAGGTCATCTTCGTAGGGCATCAGATCTGCCAGATAGCCCTTTTCCTTGAGCATGGCCTCGATCTCGTCGAGGGTTTGCTCGTCCTCCGCCGCGATGCGATGGAAGTGATAGCCGCTCGTCACCGTTAGTAGCGGGAAACTCTTGCCGCTCTCGATATCGTGCAGGTAGCGCTCAACATCGCGACGATTGCGGATGTCCAGGTCGGCCGTGATCTTACCGTACACGCGGTGATTGACGATCACGTTGAGCACGGCGCCTCCGGCGTCGACGACACTCGTGAGCTCATCGCCTGCCTGCTCCACGCTGTGGCGAACCTTGACCAGACGCGTGGGCACAGCCGGGCTGCTCGCCGCCTCCTGTAGCACATAGCCGCGATTGGTGGCGACGATATCGTGCCCGTCGGCGCGCAGCAGAGCGATGTCTTGCACGACAATCTGACGGCTCACGCCAACCTCGCGGGCAAGTGCGCTGCCCGAAACGGGCTCCTTGGCCACCTCGAGCACGTCCATGATGGCACGGCGACGCTCGCGGGCGTTCATTATTTACCGTCCAACAGACGCAGGTGCTTAAGCGAGAGGTCGAGAATCGGGGCGGAGTGTGTCAGCGCGCCCGAGCTAATAAAGTCGACGCCCAGATCGGCCAGGGCGCGGATATTGCTGGCATCCACATTGCCCGAGCACTCGGTCTTGGCGCGGCCGGCGATAAGCTCAATCGCGGCAGCCATATCGTCGTGGGTCATGTTGTCGAACATGATGATGTCGGCGCCGGCCTCCACAGCCTCGCGCACCATGTCCAAGTTCTCGCACTCGATCTCGACCGTCGCGGTAAACGATGCATGGGCGCGCGCCATCTCGATCGCACGCGTCACGCCGCCGGCGGCGTCGATGTGGTTGTCCTTGAGCATGACAGCCGTCGACAGGTTGTAACGGTGGTTGCTGCCGCCGCCGATCTCGACCGCGGCCTTCTCGAAGACGCGCATGCCCGGCGTGGTCTTGCGCGTGTCGACAAGCACGGTCTTGGTACCCTCGAGCGCCGCCGCCATGTTGTGCGTGTAGGTGGCGATACCGCTCATACGCTGCAGATAGTTGAGCGCCACGCGCTCGCCCGAAAGCAGCACGCGCGCGTCGCCGCGCACCTGGCCCACGTGGTCGCCGGCGTGCACCTCGTCACCGTCGGCAACATCGAACAACACGGAGCTCTGCGGATCCAACAGCTCAAAGGTGCGGGCGAATACGTCCAAGCCGGCGATAATGCCGTCGGCCTTGGCGATGAGCTCAACGGTAGCGGGGCGCGCCGTGGGACACACGCTCGCCGTGCTCACGTCCTCAAACGTAATGTCCTCGCGCAGGGCCTGCAGGATCAGATCATCGACGACGAGTTTCATGGTAATGGGATTCATGGTCTACTCCTCCACGGCCTGCGTGCCGGCGGCACGGGCCAAATCATCGATTGCCAGGGTATCGGAACTCAGAGCGCGATGGCGTCCATCGAGCGCGGGCTCGCCCGCCTGCTCCACGGCAAGCGACTCGCCGGTGCGCATGCGCCAAGCGGCGCGGCGACCCCAGACTAGGGACTCGAGCAGGCTGTTGGAAGCTAGGCGATTCTTGCCGTGAACGCCGTTGCAGGCCGTCTCGCCAGCGGCGTAGAGCTCAGGCATCGAGGTGCGACCATCCTTGTCGACCCACACGCCGCCCATAAAGTAATGCTGCGTGGGCGTGACGGGGATGGGCTCATCCAGGATGTCACGGCCGTCCTCAAGGCAGCGCGCGCGGATGTTGGCGAAGTGCCCGGTCACCACGTCGCGCTCGACGGGGGCAAAGCTCAGCCACTCGTGCTCGGTGCCGTCCTGCTTCATCTGCTCGCGAATAGCGGCGGCGACCACGTCGCGCGGCTGCAGCTCGTCGGTAAAGCGCTCGCCGGCGGCGTTGAGCAGAATCGCGCCCTCGCCGCGGCAGCTCTCGCTGATCAGGAAGGTGCGGCCCGGCTGCGGCGAGAACAGTCCCGTGGGGTGAATCTGCACGTAGTCCAGGTGCTCCATCGTAATGCCGTGCTCCTGCGCGATGTAGCAGGCGTCGCCGGTGAGCTGCGGGTAGTTAGTCGAATGGTCGTATACGCCGCCGATACCGCCCGTAGCCCACAGCGTGTGGCGGGCATGGATCTTAAAAGGCTCGCCGGCATGCACGCCCTCAGCGGCATTTGCCAGCTCCTCGGGGGGGGGGGTTTGAGCGCA
>UROA01000160.1 GCA_900549355.1 uncultured Collinsella sp.
CCGAAACGGAGTGCATCGATACCGGGATGAAAAAAGAGAAAGACCGGGCAGCCCTTGCCTTCGAGTATGCCGAACAGGGACGCACCGTCTGCGTTGTCAGCTCCGGAGATGCCGGAATATACGGGATGGCACCCCTCGTTCTTGAAATGAAACGGGATAAAGCGAGTGATGTTGAGGTAGAAATTCTTCCCGGGATCAGCGCCTTCCAAAAAGGAGCCGCATTACTGGGAGCCCCTATCGGGCATGACTTTTGCATCATCTCCCTCTCCGACCTCATGACCCCGTGGGAAAAGATCGAGCGTCGCATAGAAGCCGCCGCATCTGCCGATTTCGTGACTGCCGTCTACAACCCCAAAAGCGAGGGACGCTACTGGCAACTCTATCGCCTGAAAGAACTATTTCTCAAATACCGCGAACCGGAAACCCCTGTCGGCTACATCCGCCAAGCCGGACGTGAAGAACAAGAAATTAAGATCACGACTCTACATGATTTCAACCCGGAAGAGATCGATATGTTCACGATTGTAATCATCGGCAACTCTCAGTCCTACACGTGGAATGACAAGATCATCACTCCCCGCGGTTACTACCGGGAACAATCTACCGAAAACGTCGGTATCGGACAGGAAATCATGATGCGCAGTTTCCGCACCATCGAATCCGAATTAAGGGACAAAAACATCCCCCTCGGCCGTAAATGGGCGTTGTTACACGCCATCCACACCACTGCCGACTTCTCGTACGCCGATTCCCTCGTGTTCACCCATGATGCCGCGCACTGTGCGCTCGACGCACTGCGCGCAGGGGCCACGGTGCTCACCGACACGAACATGGCGCTCGCAGGCATAAGCAAGCCCGCGCTCGCGAAGATCGGCTGCAAGGCTGTGTGCTACATGGCCGACCCTGATGTCGCCGCGGCTGCGCGCGCCGCGGGCACGACTCGCGCCGTTGCGAGCATGGACAAAGCTTGCGGCATCGAGGGTCCGCTCATCGTGGCCGTCGGCAACGCTCCCACAGCACTTCTGCGCCTCGCCGAGCTCATGGACGCGGGGAAGATCGCGCCCGCGCTCGTCGTTGGGGTGCCGGTCGGGTTTGTGAACGTGGTCGAGGCGAAAGAGGAGCTACTCGCGCGACGCGTGCCGGCCATCGTCGCGAGGGGTCGCAAGGGCGGCTCGACCGTGGCGGCCGCCATTATGAACGCGCTGCTCTACCAGATCACGCGTCCAGGCGGCCCGAAGTGACGGCGCCCGCATCCGCGCCGGCGCTGCACATCTTCGCCGGCACCACCGAGGGCCGCCTTCTGTGCGAATGGGCGAGCGGGTCGGGCATCCCCGCCCGTGCCTACGCGGCAACCGAGTACGGAGGCGAGCTTTTGGGCGAACTTCCGGGCATCGAGGTGCATGCGGGCAGGCTCGACGAGGCCGACATGGAGCGCGAGCTTTTCGGCGCGCGCATCGTCGTCGACGCCACGCACCCCTTCGCTACGCTCGCAAGCGGCAACATCCGGGCCGCTTCGCTCGCCGTGGGTGCACGATTCCTGCGCCTTGCGCGCCCGGTCGAGGCGCTGCCCAAAGGCGTCGTGTCGGTCGCGTCGATCGCCTGCGCGGCGCGCTTTCTCTCCGAGAACCCGGGTCGCGCGCTTCTCACGACGGGGAGCAAGGAGCTTGCTCCCTACACACGCGTCGCCGATTTCGCGGAGCGCTTCTTCGTGCGTGTGCTCCCGCTGCCCGGTGCTATAACGAAGTGCATCGACGCGGGGTTTTCGCCGTCGCACGTCATCGGCATGCAGGGGCCCTTCACCCGCGAGCTCAACGAGGCGATGCTTCGGCAGGTGGGCGCCCAGTGGCTTGTGACCAAGGACTCGGGAACCGTAGGCGGCACGGCCGAGAAGATCGCCTCCGCGCGCGACGTGGGAGCGCGCTGTATCGTGGTCGCCCGTCCCGCCGAGGGAGGCGGGGCCCTTTCGCTTAGGGAAGTGGAAGACGCGCTCTTACGGGAGTTCGCGCGCTAGGCGCTCGGCGCGCCTGCGCGCCCTCCTGCCAGCGAGGAGAAGCGCTTCGAGCAAGCTCGAACCGTACAAGACCGTCATCCGACAATAGCTCGAGGACGACGCCCGGAACTGGCGTAAGCAGCCCTTCAATAAGTTGCGGTGAAATAGTGTCTGTTTTGCTGCTAGATAGCATATTCAGTCCTTATTTCACCGCAACTTGTTGGTGGTGGCTTACTGGTAGCGTAGGCACTCCACCGGGTCGAGTTTTGCTGCCCGGCGGGCGGGGTAGAAGCCAAAGATGACGCCAATGCCGACGGAGACCGCAAAGGCCAGCAGTACCGTGGCGATTGAAAAACTCGGCGTAATGGTACCGCTGGCACCGAGCTCGCCAAGCACGCCGGAACCCGCGGCGAACATCGCTAGACCCCAGGCAAGCAGGTAGCCAATCAGGATACCCAGCAGGCCACCGGTGACGCACAGCGCCGGAGACTCGGCCAAAAACTGTGCGGTGATATCGCGACGACTGGCCCCCAGGGCACGGCGAATACCGATCTCGCGGATGCGCTCAGTCACGTTGGTGAGCATCATATTCATAATGCCGATACCGCCGACAAGCAGCGAGATACTGGCGACAGCACCCATGATGAGCGAGAACGCGCCCATAAAGGAGTTAAGTGCGTCGATGGCGCTTTTCATAGAGGTTGCCGATACACTGTCGTACTCATCGTCCTTCGCGATGCCCTTCATCGCGCGCACCTTGGACTCAATCGTCTTGCACAGCTCATCCACGTCCGTGCCCTCGGTGGCGAGCGCCGTTACGCTGGGGAAAGAGGGGTTCTCGTCGCCAAAGATGCCCGAGATGGTCTCGCGCGGCATGTATAGCGTGAGCGAGCCCATGGAGTCGTTGCCGCCATCAATCACGCCGACAATCTGCACCTCGCCGTTCGACACCTTGATGGTCTTGCCGAGCGCTTCCTGCTCGTTGCCGTACAGCTGATCCGCGCCTCCACGGCTGATGAGTGCCACGCGTGCGCCAGATTGGGACTCGGCCTGGGTGTAGGTGCGTCCCGCAACGAGCTTGCTGGCGCCCACCGCGTCGAGCATTTCGCTATCGACGCCCTGTGCCATGACGGTATAGCTTTTGTCACCGGCCTTGTACTCGGTATAGGCGCTGTCCACGATGCCGATCTGCTCGATCTGCGGCACCATCTTGCGAAGCTTATCAACGTCCGACTCGGTGAGTTCTTGCGACGAATAAATCTGCACCATACGCGCGGCGTTGAGGCCCAGGCTGTTGACCAGGCTGTTTTGGATACCGCCGATAAGCGAGGTCATGGCGATGACTGAGGCAATGCCAATGACGATGCCCA
The DNA here is from genome assembly GCA_900549355.1 of uncultured Collinsella sp. GTDB lineage: Bacteria > Actinomycetota > Coriobacteriia > Coriobacteriales > Coriobacteriaceae > Collinsella. The sequence goes on from UROA01000160.1 coordinate 3,361, forward strand.
GGATGGTGAGCAGGCTTCGTCCCTTATTGGCCTCAAGAGAGTGAAGGGCTTCTTGGATAAGGTCGCGCGTGCTCATGCCATCACTCCTTTCGGCGGGATGATCGGGTCGGTGATTGTGGGTAGGCTATCTACGGCGCTGCGCAGGGTCCGCGGTGCATGTGGAATATACGCGCCGTCGTGAATGCGACCGTCGCGGATGGTCACGGCACGGTCGGCCTCGGCGGCGATGCCGGGGTCGTGCGTGATGAGTATGATGGTCTTGCCGCGTTCCTGGAGTTTGTGGAAGGTCTCCATCACGAGCGCTCCGGTGGCGGAGTCCAGGTTTCCCGTCGGCTCGTCCGCCAGGATAATGGGCGGGTCGTTGACGAGGGCGCGCGCGATGGCCACTCTCTGCATCTGTCCGCCCGAGAGCTCGGAGATGCGGTGGTCCCAGTGGTCGACCGGCAGCGGGACGGGTTGCAGCGCATGGGCGGGGGGGCAAGTCGTTGAGCCCGCGGCACGTTGGTGTATGACAGCGGCAGCATGACGTTTTCGATGACCGATAGGCGCGGCAGCAGGTTAAAGCTTTGAAAGACAAAGCCGATGCTCAGGGCGCGGACTTCGGTGAGCTCGTCATCGTCAAGCTCGGCCACGTTGAGCCCTTGCAGGTAGTAGTCGCCTGCGGTTGGCTTATCCAGACAGCCGAGGATGTTCATGAGCGTCGACTTGCCCGAGCCCGA
>UROA01000161.1 GCA_900549355.1 uncultured Collinsella sp.
CGCAGCCATAGGCCGGGCCCCGGTCGTAGTAGATCTCGGAGCAGGGGCCGCAGGGACCGGTGGGGCCGGCGCGCCAGAAGTTGTCGTCCTCGCCCAGGCGGGAGATGTGGTCCTCGGCAACGCCCAGAGAACGCCACACGTCGTGGGTCTCGTCGTCCTCGGTAAAGACGGTAAAGTACAGGCGGTCGAGCGGCAGCTTGAACTCCTTGGTGATGAGCTCAAAGGCCCAGGCGCAAGCCTGCTCCTTGGAAACGCCGCCAAAAGAGAAATCGCCGAGCATCTCGAAGAACGACAGGTGACGGCCGTCCTCGCCGATGCAATCGATGTCGTTGGTGCGGACGCACTTCTGGCAGGAGATCGCGCCGATCTCCTTCATGGTCTTCTTGCCCTGGTAGTACTCCTTAAACTGGTTCATGCCGGCGTTGGCAAGCAGCAGCGAGGGATCATCGGGGACGAGGGACGAAGAAGGATAGAGCTTAAGACCACGCTCCTCAAAGAAGTTGAGGAACTTGGAGCGGATCTCGGCCGTAGTCATTGACGGGTAGTCAGCACTCATAGAGGGAATCTCCTCGGTTTCACATCGAAACAGTTCAAACGTAACGATATTACCATCCCACCGCGCCTATGCAAAAAAGAGGGTCGCCAAACAGCGACCCTCCAGCGAAATTGCATGTTAGCACGTATGAATGTTAACCCGAATTACCCCGCTAGTTGTCGTCATCGTCCATGGAGCCGTCGATGCCGGTTTTGGTATCGTCGTCCGAGTCGGAGTCATCGTCTTTGGCGAAGGGGTTCTTGAAGAAGCCCGTGGCATCGGGCTGCAGACCAGAGAGCTTAATCCAGGGATTATCGAGCTCGGGCTTGGGCATGGCCTTGGCCTCGGGCGCAGTCTCGTTACCGATGAGCTCGGACTCATAGATGAATGTATCGTCTCCAAGCGCGTCATAGGCGGCGACCGGGTTGCCTTCGGCATCGCGATACGGCGTGCCCTTAAACACGGCGCCGTCGTATGCCACGAGCTGACGGCCGGTCTCGTTCTCAAAGTAATAGACAAAGATGCCCTTGAGGGCCGCACACAGCGGAATGGCAATGATCATGCCAATGGGACCCATGAGCGCCGAACCAATAACGAGAGCCGTGAGGCTCATGATGGGATGCACCTGCACCGAGCTTTGCATAACTTTAGGCGAGATAACGTTATCGGTGACGTTTTGCGCGACCATCGTCACGATGAGCGTCCATAACGCCAACATGGGGCTGAACATAAAGCCGAGCACCGTGGCGATTGCTGCGCTCACCCAGGGACCGACGACCGGAACCAAGTGCATGATGCCAGTGAAGATAGCCATGAGCGCCGCATACGGATGGCCGATAATCAGGAAGCCGATAAAGGCGAGGAAACCACCGCAGATGGACGTCACGACCATACCGCGCATGTAGCCGCCGACAGAGCGAGAAAGGATGGCGACCATAAAGCGGTACGAGGTCTCCTTCTCCTGACCGATAATGGTACAGACCTCGTGGTGCATGCGGGGGTAGTCGCAGGCCAACCAATAGGCAAGTACCAGGCCAAGGAAGATAACGAACAGTTGCGAGGCTGTGTTGGTAATGAGCGGGAATACACCGCGACCGAGCTCGGCAGCGATTTGCGAGACGTACTTCGACGCCACGGTAACCAGCGAAGAAAGATTGTCGTCCAGATACTCCTTGAGCGGCGTGTTGTTGAGCGTCTTGGCGTGTGAGATCATCTCATTGAGGTCGCCGCCCGCAACGCGAAGCTGCGCGGGCAGACGGCTCAGGACTTCCATAATCTGGCCAAACAGAATCGGCGACAGGATGCAGACGACGCCGACGAGCACCGCCACAACCACGATGAGCGCGATGAGCGAACCGAAGCCACGACCGACGCCGTGATGCTCGAGCCAGTTGGTGATCGGCGACATCACAAAAGCGATGATGGAACCGACAGCGAGAAACTCGATAACCGGCGCCAGGATTCCCATAAGGTTAAAGATGACAGCGGCGATAACGATGCAACCGACGACGGACCAAATGCGAAGCGTCAGAATGCGGGTATCGCGCAGCGTGCGGTCGGATTGTTGGGGGTGGTCATTCATGAACGAACCATCACTCCGTCGGGGTCAATCTTGTCTTGAATCTTCTTAAGGGTACGGCGAAGCAGACGCGAGACCTGCACCTGCGAGATGCCCAGCTTCTTGGCAATCTCAATCTGAGTCATGCCCTTCACAAAGCGCAGCTCGATAACCTCGCGCTCACGCGGCGAGAAATCGCGAATGGCCTCCTCGATCACCAGGCGGTCATCGGTGAAGTCGAGCTCGTTGTCATCATCGGCGTAACGGTCGAGAATCGAGGGCGCATCGTCGGAATCGGACGCACCAGGAGCCTCGATGGGCACCGAGGTATAGGCCGAAGACGATTCCATAGCCTCGAGGACCTCATCGACAGTCACATCTAGATACTCAGCGATCTCCTCAACCTTGGGCGAACGCTGCAGCTCGTTGGTAAGTTTGTCAGTAGCCTGGTTGACCTTGGCCGAGAGCTCCTGCAGACGACGCGGTACGCGCACACTCCAGCCCTTGTCTCGAAAATGGCGTTTGATCTCGCCCAGGATAGTGGGTGTCGCAAACGTCGTGAACTCGAGTCCGCGCTCGGGATCAAAACGGTCGATAGCCTTGAGCAAGCCCAGATAGCCGACCTGCATGAGGTCGTCGAGCGGCTCGCCGCGATTCTTAAATTTGTTGGCAAGAAACCTTACCAGGTTCATATGGGACATGACGAGCTGCTCACGGGCGTCCGGATCACCGGTCTCCTTGTAACGACGAAACAGCTCGCGGGTTTTCTCCTTGTCCCAAGCGGTCTTGCCGCTCCGGGAACGTTCGGTCATATTAGATATCCGCCTTGAGGTCGAGGGAAAGCGTCAGGGGCGCCGTAGTCTTTTCGTAGGAGTCGCACACGCTCGCGAGGATGAGCTCGGCATACACCGCAGCCTGGTCGTCTTCATCGACCGTAGCCTGGTCGCCAAAGGTAATAGTCATGCCAACGTGGGTCTCATCGAAATCGAATTTGATGGTGATGTCATCGCAGTCGACCGCGGTGCAACCAAAGATGAAAGCCTCCTCAGCAGCCATGCGGATGTCCTCGATGCGATCGACAGACATAGAGCACAGGGCACCAACGTTGGCTGCCGTCATGCGCACAAGGCGAGCGAGACGCGGGTCACCGGCAACGGTCAGCGTGATAGGGCAGGTTGCTTCGCTACTCATCGCAGGACTCCTCAGAGGTCTCGGCGGGCGTATAGGTGTAATACTGAGCCGGCTTGGATACAGACTTCTGACCATCATCGTCGCCCGCGTCGGCCTCGTCCTCGCCGAGATAGTGGGCCACGCCGGACGTGGCGTTGTGCACGTAGCCGCCGCCCAGATCGTCCATGCTGATCACTTCGCCGGTGGCCGCTTTGACCACGTCGGGACCGGTGACGAACATGTTGGAATTCTCGCGGGTCATGATGATCAGGTCGGTCAGGGCCGGGCAGTAGACGGCACCGCCGGCGCAGGGGCCGAGGATCAGCGATAGCTGCGGCACGAAACCGCTGGCGTCGCAGGTTTTGCGGAACAGGTGGCCGTATTCGGTCAACGCGGCCACACCCTCCTGGATGCGCGCGCCACCGGAGTCGATGAGCGCGATGATCGGCACCTTGAGGTCGAGCGCCTTGTCCATCAGATGGCAGATCTTGCGGCCTTCGGCCACGCCAAGCGTGCCGCCTTTGACGGAGAAGTCCTGCGCGTAGACGGCCACTTTGCGGCCGAACACCTCGCCGAAGCCGGTGATGACGGCGGAGCCCGCGCGGCCACCGTTGATGTCGCCGCCGCGGAAACGGCCGATTTCCTCGAAGGAACCGGTATCAAGCAGCAGGTCGAGACGTTCGCGCGCGGTCAGCTTGCCTTTGACGTGCTGGCGGCCGCGGGCGTGGTCTTCGGCTTCGGCGGCGAGCTGCGCGGCA
>UROA01000162.1 GCA_900549355.1 uncultured Collinsella sp.
GGGAAACGGGGGGGGGGCTTCCCCCTTCTCCAGAAAGTTTTCCCCTCCCTTCCACCGGCCCCCCTTACCTCCCTCTTCAAAGACTTTTGACCTTATCGAATCCCTCTTGTCGTTTTTCCCCGGAGGCAAGGGGAACGGCCTTTCAGAAAATCAAAAAACAAAGAAAGCCGACTGAATATTTCCCAGTCGGCTTTCCTACCTTTAACGGGCGGGCGCTCTTTCAAAAAGGCAATCACCCCTTAACAACCTAAAGAACGGAATAAACTCCCTCTGCGCTGGCCTCCCCCAGTCTTCACATCCTTCCTCGCCTCTTCCCTACTTCTTTCCCACGCAGAAATACGCAAAGCCGCGCTTGCCGAGCACGGAGGGCGAGTAGAGATTGCGCCCGTCAAAGAGGACGGGGGCGACGAGGGATTCCTTTATGCGATCGAAATCGGGGTTGCGGAACTGGTTCCACTCGGTGGCCACGAGCAGGGCGTCGGAACCTTCGCAGATGGCGTATTGATCATCTTCGATGAATACCAGCGGATTGTCCGCCAACAGCTTCCGGGCGTTGGGGCCGGCGATGGGATCATAGGCCCGGACGCGCATACCGCGTGAGGTCAGCTCCTCAATGATGGAAAGCGCCGGAGATTCGCGCATATCGTCGGTATTGGCCTTGAAGGCAAGCCCCCATAAGGCGAGCACCTTGCCGAACACCCCGCCTTGCGGCTCAAAATAGTCGGCCACCCGGAACGCCATCGAGCGCTTCTGACGGGCATTCACGCCCTCGACGGCCTCCAAAAGTTCAGGACGCATACCTGCCTCATGGGCGGTATGGATGAGCGCCTTCACGTCCTTGGGGAAGCAGGATCCGCCGTAGCCGATGCCGGGATAGATGAACTGATAGCCGATGCGGTGATCCGAACCGATGCCCGTACGCACGTCGCGCACGTCCGCGCCGACCTTCTCGCACAGCGTGGCGATTTCGTTGATGAAGGAAATCTTGGTCGCCAACATGCAGTTAGCGGCGTATTTGGTCATTTCCGCGCTGCGGACACTCATGACGATGAGCTTTTCGCGGCTCCGGGCAAAGGGAGCGTAGAGGTCGCGCATGGCGGAGGCCGTCTTTTCGGAAGACGTACCTACGATGACCCTGTCGGGCTTCATGAAATCCGAAACCGCGTCGCCTTCCTTGAGGAACTCGGGGTTCGACACCACATCGAAGGCAATGTCCTCTCCACGGGCAGCGAGGGCGGCGGCGACAAGCTCGCGCGCATGAGCCTCGGCGGCAGCGGACAGGGCAACGTCGCGCTCGACCTTAACGATCGAGCGGTTGAGCGAAAGCTCGCGCAGGGCACGCGTCATGGTGTCGCGATCGAGCTGCAGTTGCTCGCCTACCTCGGGCAGCGTCGGCGCATCGAGGCCGGCCTCGTCAAGCAGCGCGACGATCCGCTCGCAGGCCTCTCGAACCACGCGTGCCGCCGCGGCGGCCGAATGCGGATCGAATACCTCGGCGCCCTCGGCGGCGCACACGCCACGCGAGGAGCCCTCGGCACTCAGAGCCGCGGCATTACGATGGCGTGCCCTGCGGCAGGCCACGCGGCATGGGCAACGGCGCCGGGCGTAAAGCCCGTCTCTTTGGGAGCCGCCGCGTGCATGGCCGACAGGGTCGCCGCCAGTGCATCCATCGCGGCGTCGAGCACCACGGCGTCCGCCAAGAGGTCCGCATCGCCCGCGGCAAGCTTGCGAACGGAGCCCTGCGCCACCAACCCGCGCAGTGCGGTATCGACCTCGCCAACGCCAAGATCCAAAGCCTCGGCAACATCAGCCATCGTAACCGGCAGCGTCTGCAGTGCCAGCCAAGCGCCCACACCGCCCGCGATATCGCCGGACTCGAGCGCCGCATACAGCGCACGCTCTCCTTCGGCAAGCTCGCGTGAGCGACGGCAGCGCGAAAGCAGCACACGCCCGCCGCCAATGAGCATAACGGGCGAATACGACAGCACCACGGCATGGTCGCCGGCGCGCAGCGGCAGCGGTTCCTCCAAGCGCACCTGCACCACTCGCGTCTCGCCCACCGCCATGGGGGCCTCGCCCTCCATGAACATGATGCGACCGACAACCTCGGCCGTACCCGCCATCACGTGCACACGCGCACCCGACTCGAGCACGCGCGGCTTGGCTCCCTCGCGACCCAGATACGTAAACGTCATCATAAAGCGCATCGTCTGACCAAAGCGGCCCGCCACGCCGAGCATCTCACCGCGATCGAGCGCAGCGACGCTATCGCCCACCAGGTTGAGCGCCACGCGTTGCCCAGGCAGCGCGCGCGGCGTATCGCCATGCACCTGAATCCCGCGGACACGGCAGGCCGTACGCGACGGCAAAGCCATCAGCTCGTCGCCCACCGCAACCGGCGCATCGTGCAACGTTCCCGTCACCACGGTGCCGGCGCCCTTGATCGTAAAGCAGCGGTCAATCGGCAGGCGCGGTGCGGCATCGGTGAGCTCGGCACGGGCACGGCAGGCATCCCAGTAAGCGGCAACCTGCTCGTCGAGCGCAGCCAGCAGGTTATCGATTCCCGCGCCGGTCTTGGACGACACGGGCACAATTGACGCGCCCGCAAACACAGTACCCGACAAAAAGTCATCGACATCGAGCTCGGCCAGATCAACCATCTCGCTATCGGCCAGGTCGCACATCGTCAGCGCGACCACCATGTGCGTAACGCCCAGCAGCTCCAGCACATGCACGTGCTCGCGGGTCTGCGGCATCACGCCCTCGACGGCCGAAACCACCAGCACGGCAACGTCGATGCCCGTCGCACCCTGCACCATGGCGCGCAGATAATGGGCATGCCCCGGCACATCGACCAGGCCAACGATCTTGCCGCTCGGCAGCGCCAGCTCGCCAAAGCCCAGCTCCACCGTCATGCCGCGGCGACGCTCGACCTCAAGGCGATCGGGATTCTTGCCGGTCAGCGCCTCGATCAGCGCCGACTTACCGTGGTCGACGGGGCCCGCCGCGCAACGATAACGGGACACTCCACCAGCGCCTGAACCTCACTCATCGTGCAACCGCCTTCTCAACGCATGCGGCAAGCGTCGATGCCGCCGTCTCGATATCGCGGTCGCCCACGAGCGTGCGCACGTCAAACAGGACGCGATCGTGCGAGGCGCGCGTGACGACCGGCGTGTCGAAATCTTGGACGAGCGAGCGCTTGAGCGCGTCGACGGACAGGCGCCCGTCGACCGGGCAGACAGCAACGCACATGGTGGGGAGCTCGACGGGAGGCAGCGAGCCGCCGCCGGGAGTCGACGACTCCTCGACGATTTCCACCTGCACGGCACACGGGCAGCCAGCCTCATCAAGCCCGGCGACCATACGATCGCGCAGCTTACGTGCGCGACGCTCCAGATGAGCCTGCGGAAGCGTGAGCATGTTGAGCACCGGTACCTCACGATGGGCCACATCCGCCCCGTCCATGTAAATGCGCAATGTAGCCTCGAGCGCCGCCAGTGCGAGCTTACCCGGACGCAGGGCACGCATAAGCGGATGCGACCCGCAGGCCTGGACCAGATCGCGACGACCCATGATAATGCCCGCCTGCGCGGCGCCGAGCAGCTTATCGCCCGAGCATGACACGATATCGAGCCCCGCCGCGACCGAAGCCGGCGTGGTTTCTTCGCCTCCGCGCACCAAGATGTCGTCGGGCAACAGCGCGCCCGACCCCTGGTCCTCGTAGAACAGCAGGCCATGCTTGTGGGCCAGAGCAGCAAGCTCCCGAGAACCTACCTCCTCGTGGAAACCCTCAATGCGATAGTTAGAAGGATGGACCTTGAGGATCATCGCCGTTTCGGGCGTGATAGCGCGCTCGTAGTCGCTCAAATGCGTGCGGTTGGTGGCCCCGACCTCAACGAGCTTGGCACCCGAGGCCTCCATAACATCGGGGATACGGAAGCTGCCGCCCATCTCGGCAAACTCGGCCTCCAGCTCACTGGCCTTGACGCCGTCCTCGTCAGTGAAGTCCTC
>UROA01000163.1 GCA_900549355.1 uncultured Collinsella sp.
ATCCGAATAACGAATACGATATGGCAGACGAAAAAATCATCTTTTCGATGGTGGGCGTTTCGAAGACGTTTACCAACCAGAAAAAGGTTCTCAACAACATCTACCTCTCCTTCTTTTACGGAGCCAAGATCGGCATTATCGGTCTGAACGGTTCGGGCAAGTCGACGCTGCTGTCGCTGCTCAAGCCCGAGATCGCTCCAGCGGGCGAGCGCACTGGCGATGCGCGCGTGCTGGGCGAGAACGTTGCCGACATGGACGTGCGGGCATCGGCAGAGCGCGTGGGTTATGTGTTTCAGGATCCCGAGAACCAGATCGTGTGCGAAACCGTGTGGCACGAGATGGCGTTTGGCCTGGAAAACTTGGGGCTAGCACGTGATGAGATGCGCCGTCGCGTAGCTGAGACCAGCTATTTCTTTGGGCTGGAAGATTGGCTTCACCGCGATACTGACACGCTTTCGGGTGGTCGCAAACAGTTGCTGTCGTTGGCGGCCGTTCTGGCGCTGCGCCCGCGCGTGCTGCTGCTCGACGAGCCCACGTCTCAGCTCGATCCCGTTGCCGAGAAGAATTTCCTGCACGCGCTGTTTCGTGTGAATCGCGAGCTGGGCTGCACGGTTGTTGTGGCGACGCATCAGCCGCGCCCAATGCTCGAATACGCGACGTGTGCGTACCGGATTGAGGATGGCCGCGTGCACGAGGCGGCGGATATGGCTTCTTTGGTACGCCGTGAATCGCTGTTTTCCGATGACACGTTGGGGTGGGGTGCCATCCGATGTGCAAAAAACGGAGTATTCAGCAGGCGTGAGGACAATTTGGGCTCTCTGGAGCCGCCCGGGGGCGTATCGAGCGCGAAAAAAAGTTTGGAATTGGACAAATCGTCCGAATTTGTGGCGCAAACGTCGCTCGAGAACGGCTTGGAAGCCTTCTCGCGCACGGATGGAAGCAGAATACTCCAAAAAATGCACGCTGGGTCGGCTACCACCCTGTCGGAAGGTTGGTTTCGCTACGATCGAGCGTCCGGCTGGGTGTTGCGTGGGCTCGATGCGTCGTTTTCGGCCGGTGCGGTGCATGCGATCGTGGGCGGCAACGGATGTGGTAAGTCGACGATGCTCTCGGTGCTGGCGAAGACCGCCAAGCTGCAGCGCGGCCGCATGGTGCGCGGAGCGGCCTCGGTGGCGTTGCTGCCTCAGAATCCCAAAGCATTGCTGGTTGCCGAGACGGTGTGCGACGAGCTGATGGAATGGGCTTCAGCCTGCGGATATGACGAGACCGTGGCGCGGGAGCGCGCGGCGAGCTTGGGGCTGGACGGCCTGGAGACGCGCCACCCCTACGACCTCTCGGGCGGACAGCGCCAGCTGCTCGCACTGGCAAAGCTGCTGCTGATCGGCCCCGAGCTGCTGCTGCTTGACGAGCCCACGAAGGGCTTGGACCTGGAGAGTCGCCGCACCATCGCCCGCGCCCTGCGTGACCATGCGAAGGCTGGCGGCACCGTCATCATGGCTACGCACGATTTGGACTTTGCCGAGCAGGTAGCCGACGACGTCGCCATGATGTTTGACGGCGAGATTGCCTGCATGGAGTCCCCGGCCGACTTCTTTGCCGACAACGTGTTCTATAGGGCGTGATGGGATGACGGACTGTCGTTTCTCGCGTTTGCTTGCAAAACTGGAGATCCCGCTGTTGTTGGCGGTGCCGGCGGTGATGGCTGCCGCGTTGCTGGCGGGTGTTGAGCAGGCAGCGTTGGCCATGCTGGTTGTGGTGGCGTTGGTGCTTGCGCTGTTCTTTGCGGGCTATGAGGCATCGCGTCCAGGCCTGCGTCAGATTATGCCCACGCTGGTGCTGGCGGCGCTGGCGGCGGCGGGGCGCATCCTGTTTGGACCCATTCCCGACTTTAAACCCGTGAGTGCCATCGCCATTATCGCCGGGGCGACACTCGGTCGTCGTAACGGCTTTATGGTCGGTGCGTTGGCGGCGCTGACCAGCAATTTCTTTTTTGGGCAGGGCATGTGGACGCCGTGGCAGATGTATGCCTGGGGGCTCGTGGGATACGTTGGCGGTGCGCTGGCGTATGCGGGTGCATTCGACCGCGCCGATGGCACCGTGCGTATGCCGGCGCTGCTGACCTACGGCTTTGCTTCGGGTTTGCTGTACGGCGTTGTGATCAACGCCTACGACATCATTGGTTTTGTACAGCCGCTTACTTGGGCAGGTGTCGTGGCACGTCTTGCCACCGCCGTGCCGTTCGATATCACGCACGGACTCGCGACCTGCGTGTTTTTGGCCGCCTTGTACAAGCCCTGGTGCCGTCGCATTAACCGTGTCGTCGTGAAATACGGGCTGTAAGGCATTTCGCGTTTCCTCACGAACTTGCGGTGGAATAGTTCTCGTTTTTGGCTATTTGCTGCCCAAACAGGAACTATTCCACCGCAACTTATAGAGGGAGAGGGGTCACATGATCTGTTTTCCTCTGTCCCCTAGAGGAATTACTTGGGGCTAGAGCTCTAGCGTGAGGGTGACGGGGCAGTGGTCGCTGCCGAAGATATCGCCGCGGATACCGGTGTCGCGCACGGTATTGGCGATTGAATCACTTACCAAGAAGTAATCGATGCGCCAGCCGGCGTTGTTCTTGCGGGCATTAAAGCGATAGCTCCACCAGCTGTAGACGCCCTCGACGTCTGGATTAGCCGTGCGCCAGGTATCGGTAAAGCCGGCGTTGAGCAGCTCGGTAAACTTGCCGCGTTCTTCGTCCGAAAAGCCCGCGTTGCCGCGGTTGGACTTGGGGTTCTTAAGGTCGATCTCCTCGTGCGCAACGTTAAAGTCGCCGCAGGTCACGACGGGTTTGCCGGTCTCGCACTCGAGCGCGTTCAAAAAGCCGCGGTAGGCATCGTCCCAGGCCATGCGCACGTCGATGCGGGCGAGTTCGTTTTGCGCGTTGGGAGTGTAGACATCCACAAACCAGAACTTGTCGAACTCCAGCGCGCAGACGCGGCCCTCGGTCGTGGCCTGCGCCACGAGCTCGGCCGCCTCGCCCTCGCCGGCGTAGGGTAACAGCGCGTCGGCGCGCAGTACGCGCAGCGGTTCCTGGCGGCTAAAGACCGCGGTGCCCGAGTAGCCCTTGCGCTCGGCGTAGCTCCAGGTTTGGTGATAGCCGGGCAGGTCGATATCGACCTGGCCCTCCTGCAGCTTGGTCTCTTGCAGCGCCAGGATATCGACGTCGAGTTCTTGCGCGATCTGGATAAAGCTCGGGTCCTTTTTGAGCACGGCGCGCAGGCCGTTGACGTTCCACGAGGCGAAAGTGTAAGTCTGAGGCATGGTGTCCTTTCGACGGGGTTGGCAGGCTTAAGATTAACGCAACAAGAGCGGGGCGGAGTCCGCGAGTGATAGTGCGAACGCCGCCGTCCCGGAGACACGGACGGAGGACATATATGACGCAGGCAATATCAAACCCCAAACAGGCGTCCGCCGCGCTGGAGGAGCTGTTCGAAACCCATAGCCACGTGGTCTTCTTTGGCGGCGCGGGTGTTTCCACGGCGAGCGGCATCCCCGATTTCCGCAGCGTGGACGGCCTGTATCACCAGCAGTTTGCCTATCCGCCCGAGACCATGCTGTCGCATAGCTTTTACGAGGCGCATCCTGCGGAGTTCTTCGACTTTTACCGCACCAAGATGATCGCGCTTAACGCTAAGCCCAACCGCTGCCACACCAAGCTGGCCGAGCTGGAGCGCGCCGGCAAGCTAAATGCCGCGGTGACGCAAAATATCGACGGCCTGCATCAGATGGCCGGCTCACAGCGCGTGTTCGAGCTGCACGGATCGGTCCATCGCAATATTTGCCAGTCGTGTGGCGCGGTCTATAGCGCCGAGTGGATTTGCTCGCGCGAGCACGAGGACGCCGCGGGCGCGCCTGCGTGC
>UROA01000164.1 GCA_900549355.1 uncultured Collinsella sp.
CGATTCTAGGCGATGGCCCTCCCTTGCTTCTTACACCACGACTCTGCGCGCTACCCATCGACATTTTTAAGGACTCAATTCCTGCGGTTTTTGTCTAAGAATCCTGCAGTTTTGTTCGAAAAAAGTGTGCATGTTCCAGGGGTCCAGATTTACTCGTTCACTTCGCGGAAAACCATTCACCTTCGATTCGAGCCTTAACCAAATGCCTTCTCGAACTATGGCCCCTGTCTCACCACAGCGATATCAAAGCTTCATGGCGGGACGGTATCATCGGACGAGCGCCGTAAATCTGGCGCGGTCGTTCTTTGGGGAGGCATTTCACCCGTGTCGTGGGTCGCAGCAGCATTTGTGTCGGCTTTCTTTGCCGGCGTCACATCTGTCCTGGCCAAATGCGGCATCAAGCAGACCGACTCCGATGTCGCGACGGCCATTCGCACCTGCGTGGTGCTCGTTTTCGCCTGGGCAATGGCGGGCATTTCTGGATCCATTGGAACCATCGGCAGCATCGAACCCAGATCTTGGCTCTTTCTCGTCCTCTCGGGACTCGCTACCGGTGCTTCGTGGATCTGTTACTTTAAGGCGTTGGGCATCGGAGACGTCAATAAGGTCGCACCGGTCGACAAGATGAGCACCGTACTCGCTGCACTGATCGCCATCGTGCTTTTTGGCGAGACGAGCAGCCTTGCGGTTAAGCTCGTGGGAACCGCTGTCATCACCCTCGGCACGTTTTTAATGATCGAGAAGAAGCAGTCTGCCGAACCCGAGCAGCAGCAAGACCGAACCTGGCTCGCTTACGCCCTCGGCGCCGCCGTGTTCGCAGCGCTCACGTCCATCCTTGCCAAGGCTGGCATCGAAGGCGTCGAGTCCAACCTGGCCACGGCAATCCGTACCTGTGTGGTACTGGTTATGGCATGGGCAATCGTGGCAGCTAAAGGCAAGATGGGCCAAGCCGTGCACGTAGACCGCTGCGAACTCGTATTTCTCGCAGCATCGGGCATTGCGACTGGCGCATCGTGGCTGCTGTGCTACTACGCCATCGCCACAGGCCAGGTGAGCGTCGTGGTGCAGATCGACAAACTATCGATTGTCGTATCGGTACTATTTGCGCGCCTGGCATTCAACGAAAAACTCTCACGACGCAGCGCCATCGGTCTCGCCCTCATCGTACTGGGCACTGCAGCGCTCGCAGTTTGGAAGTAGCGCGGCCAGCAGCCGCTACATCCTCACACCTGGCTTGGGATGCCTGTACTGACCGTGGGATGCCGTGCGCTTACCGTGCGAGATGGCAAATTTGGGACAACAGTGCAGGCAACGAAGGCAGGCTGCGCACTCCGGCTTTGTCCAGACGGGAAGGCCGTCGCGCATCTCAATCGCCGCCATGGGGCAGCGCTTGGCACACAGGCCGCAGCCGATGCAGCGATCGGCATCGACGGCAAACTTGCTCGTCTGTTGCATGCGCGGCAGCCCAATTGCGTGATACGCGCACGATGCAAACAGAGGCACGCGATGGCGCATCATGTTGCCCGTGCGGCGTGCCCGCACCGCCTCGATCACGGCATCAATCTGCGCCTCGGCAGCTCTATTGATACCCTCAATCTTTTGAGGGTCAGACAGGTCGAAAACAGGCGTCCAGGTATCGGGCATCTTGACGCTCATCGCCGCATCTAACTCGAGCCCACGCTCGTGCAGCAGGTCGCGGGCAAACTTGGCCGATTGACCGGTCGTCGAACCGTACGTCGAAACATAGAACGTATAGGGGCGCTCGGCGCCCTTTGCACCGGCAGCAATCGACAGGTCGGCAGTCTTCAAAAACTCGATCATCGGTGTCGGCAGACCCCAGGCATACACCGGAGCAACAAATCCCAGCTGGCAGGGGCCTTCCGTCGCAACAAGGCGAAGGGCTTCGGCATCAAAGCGCTCAATCGACATAACTTTGTCGCTTGTCGCCGCTGCAATGCGACGCGCCACATGCTCGCTGTTCCCTGTCGCGCTAAAGTACAGGATCATCTCGTACCCCTGGAATTGACTCGTGAAAAACCGTGCTACTTGCGCAGCGGCTTGGGCAGTGGAATGCCGGCAGCGATGACGGCCGCGATAATCATACAGACGATACCCTTGAGCGGGAAGCACATGAGCAGCAGGCCCACGACCATGACCGGCTGACGCATGACGGCGCCCATCGTCGATGCTGTGCAGACGGCGACGCAAAAGACCGGATCGGCGCCGGTGAGGATGGCAAGGCCATAGCCCAGGCTTACGCCCGAGAAGATAACCGGAAAGAAGTGGCCGCCGCGCCAACCAAGGTTGATGAGGGCGGGCGTCAGCATGGCCTTAACAAGACCGGTCGCGATAAGCACGCCGACGGGAATGGTCAGATAGGTTTCCATGAGCACGTCGGCCTGAGTCTCGCCGGCAAACATGGTGTAGGGCAGGACCGTGCCGCAGACGGCGAGCGCCAGACCGGCTAGCATGGCCTTGACGACAGGACGCTCCCCTATTGCATGGGACAGCGCCTCGCTTGCATGCTCGGAGACAAAGTACAGCCAGCCGCAGATTGTTCCAATCAGCGACAGAGGAATGAGCCAGGTAAGCTCCAGGTTGCCCACCTCGGCGGACTCGAACCTCGGCATACCCATGCCGCCGCCCATGAGCTGGCCGAGCAGCAGGTAGGTGCCCAGGCCGCCGGCAATCGCAATGCCGTAGACCGCCGTCTTTTGCGCCTTGGGCAGCTTGATGGTGATCTCGCCGGACACGGACTCATCGTCGGCGTCTTCGCCCTGGCCGTCGGCGCTACCGGCAAGCGGTGCCACAAAGCCAAAGACGGGCGCGGTAAAGAGCGCCGTCAGGGCAGCCTGAGTGCCCAACAGCGTAAGCTCCCTAAACTCGGCGCCAAAGCGACGCATGCGGTCGCCGACCCAGCTGCACAGACCCGCGATGACGCCGGTCAGGCCGGCCTCCGGTCCAATGCTTCCGCCAAACAGCAGCGGCAGCAATGCCGCGAGCGAAAGCTTGCCCAGGTTGTCGTACGGGTAGCGCCCGTCTTGCTTAACCTTAGCCATCACCTGGTTGAGGTCATCGGTCTTGGTGCCTGTCATCTTTTCGTACAGACCGATTAACAGACCGCCCAGCAGGCAGACAAAAAACGGGTACGGCAAAAAGCCAAACGGGCCGCTGGCAAGCTCGGGCGAAGAGACGCCCAGCGCGTGCGGAATCTCGGTCCATAGATAGTCGATACCGTGCTCCATCGCAAAAAAGAACAGCCAGACCGCGGCACCTGCGAACGCACCGGTCACGGCAACGCTAACTAAAAAGAGCGCGCGGTTTGTGGGTTTGGCAAGGTTATCCATCGGGTCCTCCCGCGGTCAAAGTCGACATAGATACGTTTTATTGTAGAGCGAGTGTGGCCCAGACAAGCTAACCATCTGCGCTGCAAACGGCACCATTGGGAGCCATAGTGGGGCAGGCTCAAGACTTATCCGTTGATAATCGAGGCAATCTCGCGCAAGTCGTCGGCAAAGTAGATGCCGTGCTGGCGCCTCGGGCTCGAAAGTCCTTTATCAATCATGTGCCCGAGCAGCGCCTTGAGGTCGTTGTAGTAACCGTCCAGGTTATACAGGATGCACGGAGCACTCAGGTGTCCCAACGACACCGCGGACATGACCTCGGCAATCTCCTCGAGCGTGCCCGTCCCACCGGGAAAGGCGATGAACGCATCGCCGAGCTCAATCATCTTGGCCTTGCGCTCCGCCATATCGCTCGTCACGATGAGGTCATCGATACCGTCATGTTGAAACTCTGCCTCGATAAAAAAGCTCGGCTCAACACCCGTCACGTGTCCACCCGCCTCGAGTACGCTATCGGCGAACGCACCCATCAGGC
>UROA01000165.1 GCA_900549355.1 uncultured Collinsella sp.
GCTTCTTACACCACGACTCTGCGCGCTACCCCGGGATGGTCGAGGATGGTCGGTTAAACGTAGTAGATGGCCGCATTTCGTGGCAAACGGTCCGACCCAAGACCCAAGGCAGCCAACCTCGAATGGTCATTCTCGAAGTTGCGGTGGAATACGGACTGAATTGGCCCCTTAAAGGCAAAAACACTCCGTATTCCACCGCAACTTATAGGGAGATAGGCCTTAGAGGCGGGCGAGGTCGTAGGATTGAGCGGCTGCCTCGCCGCCCCAGATGAGGTTGGTTGTGGCTTCTTGCGGATCGAGTGCCTGTTCCAGGTCCATGGGCTTGCGGCAAATCGGCAAAACCAAGTCAATACCCTGCCCATATACCGCGTCCAGGTTGACGGCGCGACCGCCCACGACGGCGACCACCGGCTTGCCATATCGCTTCGCACGACGGGCCACGCCCACCGGCGCCTTACCGGCGGCGGACTGCTCATCCATATTGCCCTCGCCCGTTATGACCAGGTTGACATCGCGTACGCGCTCGTCAAACCCCACGAGATCGAGCACCGTCTCCACACCCGAGCGCAGCTCCGCACCGAGCGCCAGCAACGCCGCGCCCAAGCCACCGGCAGCGCCCGCGCCGGGCACTCCGAGCACCGAGCCAAATGTCCGTGTGCCCTCGGGCACGCGCAACAATCCCTGAGCCCGCACCCCGGTAATTGCCGCATCGAGCAGGCGACCGTAGCCGACCATCCAGCTGTCGTACCTGCGCAGCGCCTCAGCGTCATCCGTCGGCAGACCCTTCTGCCCGCCAAACACCGCCAGCGCACCGCGGCGCCCCACGAGCGGATTCTCGACATCCGAAAGCACAACGATACGAGCGCCGCTCAGTGCACGAAGCGCTGACGTCAAATCGATACTCGACACGTGTTCAAGGCCCGCAAGACCGGGGGCGACATCGCAGTCCTGATCATCGACCACACGCGCGCCCAGCGCCTGCAGCATGCCGGCGCCACCGTCGTTGGTGGCGCTGCCGCCCAGACCAATATAGAGTGTCTTTGCGCCCATGCGAACCGCGCGAAGCATGAGCTCGCCCACGCCATAGGTTGTGGCCGCCAACGCCGCCGACTCCGTACAAGGCGAATACCCAATGCCGGCCGCCTCGGCCATCTCAATTACAGCCGACTCGCACTCGACATCAACCAGCATCCGGGCAGACGCGCGCTTGCCCAAGGGACCTGCCACCTCGCAGGTCACAATCTCACCGCCGCACGCGGCAACGGCATCGAGCGTCCCCTCACCGCCATCTGCCAGCGGCAAAGCGTTCAGCTCGGCATCGGGCCACACATGGCGCATGCCCTCAGCAACCGCCGCCTCCGCCTGCGCACTCGACACGCTGCCCTTAAAGGAATCGATCGCCAGCAGCACACGGCGGGGCCGGCGGCACGCAGGACCACAGTCAACCGCCGTGGCAGCATCCTCACCGGCACCTGCAAGCGCTGCGGCGTGAGCGGCGTGTGCTTCAAGATCGGCCCCACAACCGCAATCAGCGCCGCCCGCTCCGCGCAGACCGCCAAAATAGCTACTCAGCAGCTCGCGGCATTCATCCGCCAGGACCCCAGCCGTCACGTTAAACCGATGATTCAGGCGCGAGTCGGCATTCAAATCGTATAGGGATCCCAACGCGCCCGCCTTGGCGTCGCTCGCGCCATACACGCAGCGCCCCACGCGCGCGTTAACCATAAGGCCTGCGCACATGCAGCAGGGTTCCAACGTCACATAGACCGTACAGTCGGAAAGGCGCCAGCGGCCAAGCGCCTGGGCAGCGGCGCACACGGCCGCAAACTCGGCATGAGCCGAAGGGTCCTGGTCGAGTTCGCGCCGATTGTGCGCCCTCGCGACGATCTCGCCGTCGCGCACCACTACGGCTCCGATGGGCACCTCGCCCACCGCAGCGGCGGCGCGTGGGGCCCGGCGGCGCCGCCCTCCTCCCCCAGCTCCTCGCGCATGAACTTCTCGTCGATTTCGGTGATCGTCATCGTTCGCCTTCCCTGTTGCAAATTCAAAACGATGCTATCATTACGACTCACGGAGAGATGGCAGAGCGGTTGAATGCGGCGGTCTTGAAAACCGTTGAGCGCGAGAGCGTTCCGGGGGTTCGAATCCCCCTCTCTCCGCCACTTTAGTGATTCACCGGTGTCATGGTCCGCTCAAACAGCGCATCGACCACGTCGGCTATCTCAGGTCGACGCTCAAGATCGTGGCCCGATTCCCACCATATCGTGAAAAGACGGATAATACCGCCGGCGACAAACTCGGACGTCGTCTCGAGTGACACGGGGGCCAGGGCATCCTCGGCAAGCACGTTCATCACACGCTCGCGGATGGAGCGGGCAATGCGGTCGCAAATAACGTTGGTCAACATGCCCGACATGCTGCTTGCCAAAATGTTATCCATGAGCTGCTCGTGCGCAAGAATCAAATCCATGGCATCGTCCAAAATCGCGTGCCGAAGCGCGTGCACGTCCTCGGCAGACACCGCGCCGGCCTCATCGGGCTGTTTTTGCGGCAAGCCCGACATGAGCTCATCGATATAAAAGGCAAAGTAATCGTTCTTGTCGCGAAAGTGCTTGTAGAACGTCGTGCGGCGAATCATGGCCCGGTCGCACAGCATGGCGACCGTCAGGTCCTCAAACCGATGCTCCTCGAGAAGCTCGGTGAAGGCATCGAACAGGGAGCGGTAGGTTTTCTTAATGCGAAGGTCCACTGGTATCGCCATCCTCAGGGCAAAGACAACACTCGTCAATCTATCGCATATCTTACACCTGTACCTCGCGCGCTTTGCCCCGGTGCCGGCCCCGCCGAAAACACAACGCTTACCGGAAAGTTCGGCACGGCAAAACGTTGCGGGTATACTAGTAGCGTTATACCAACGGCAGCTGGCGCATGCCGCCGCGGCCATTCGAAACGGAGACATCATGCTTCCCGTCATCATCGGCATCGTTGTTGTCATTGTGATTGTCTGCGCCATCGCCGGCATCTACAACAACATGGTCACCAAGCGTAACCGCATCGATAACGCCTGGCAGAACATCGATACGCAGCTGCAGCGTCGCAACGACCTGATCCCCAACCTGGTCGAGACCGTCAAGGGCTACGCCAAGCACGAGCAGGAGACGCTCTCCGCCGTGATCAGCGCGCGTAACACCGCCGTCAAGGCCACCACGCCCGAGGCCAAGATGGAAGCCGACAACGTGCTGACCGGTGCGCTGCGCCAGCTCTTCGCCGTAGCCGAGGCCTATCCCGATCTTAAGGCAAACACTAACTTTACGCAGCTGCAGGCATCGCTCGAGGATACCGAGAACAAGATTAGCTATGCACGCCAGAGCTACAACGATTGCGTGCTCAGCTACAATAACGCCATTCAGACGTTCCCGGCTGTCATCTTTGCCGGCATCTTCCAGTTTAAGGAGCGCCAGGGCTTCGAGGCCGCCGAAGCAGCCCGTCAGGCCCCGACCGTCAAGTTCTAGTAGTTTGACAGCGCATCCTTAATCGGCCAAATGCATAAACCGCCCCGTCGAATGCATACTTCGACGGGGCGGTTTCCTTTTTCGCGAAGGTCCCCCTCTAAGCGTCGTGCATTTTTAGGAGTATTCAACATAACCAAGGGCTTCGGGCGCCACGACAAATGCCAAAGACCGCGAATATCCCTGCAAATCAAACGCTGTCAGCCCGTAACCCCACCCATCATTCGTAGAAAACATCGAGAACTCCCGATTTTTTGCCCGAAGCCGGTATGCAGGGGTGGCGCGCGCAGACGTGGTGTAAGAGTGTCCTGAGGTCCGTCGCTGCAAGCT
>UROA01000166.1 GCA_900549355.1 uncultured Collinsella sp.
TCGCTCTTGAGCGGCTCGATGCCGCCCGTGTCGACGATGGTGAACTCACGACCGTTCCAATCGGCCGTGTGATACGAGCGGTCGCGCGTGACGCCGCGGGACTCGTGGACGATGGCGTCCGAGGTCTGGGCCAAGCGGTTAACGAGCGTGGACTTGCCCACGTTGGGGCGTCCGACGACGGCGACGATAGGTTTCATCTGCTCTCCTTTAATGGGTAGGGTCAGTGGAAGTGTTAGAGTCTGCGGGCACAATGCCAAGGATGCGCTCCAGGGTATCGAGCAGCTCATGCGGCATGGTCGACACCACATGAACCTCGGCGCCGCGACTGGTAAGGCTTGCGAGTAAATCGTCACGATGATACTCGTCAAGCGTCATGCCGTCAGCGTTGAACATGAGCTTAGGCACAAAGAGCATAACCCCCGAGAGGTCCTGCGGCAGCTGTTCCAGAATGTCGCAGGCGACGATGAGGCCGGTCACGTCCACGTTGCCGCCAAAGTAGCGATTCTTGATGGCCGTGACGGTGCCGGCGAGCCCCTGCGGCGATTCCACAAAGCGGGCCACTGTGTCGCGTGCGCTGGCGCCCGAGAGGCACAGCAGGTGCTGGCTGCGAGCGGCGATGGCCCCGCGGACGCGGGCCAGTCGCTCGGCATCGGCGGCAAGCACATCGTCCGTCTCGTCTAGGTATGAGCGGATCATGCCGATACCGTCGTAGTACTGCGGATAGCCGTCGTAAAAGTCCGCCTCGGGCGGATCGATGCCGGCGTCCAGGTAGAACTCGTCGCTCATCTGGAAGGTGTGGCGGCCAAAACGCTCGAAGGCGCGGTCCTGGTAGGGACGGATCATGGCAATGGTCTCGCGCGCCAGTTCGGGCTTGTCGCTGTATGACCAGCTAAAGCGGTTCTGATGCTTGGTAAAACCGAGCGGCACAATGCCCAGGCTTGTGATTTGCTCGTGCTCCTCGCAAAAGCGCAGGGTCTTTTCCAGCTCCTCGCCGTCGTTCATGCCGGGGCACAACACGATCTGCGCGTGAATCTCGATGCCGGCGGCCATGATGGCCTCGAGTACGTCCATGCCGCGCTGGGCGTTGCGGCCCATCATACGACGGCGGACGTCGGGGCTCACGGCATGGACCGACACGTTCATAGGGCTCATGTTGCGTTGGATGACGTTTTGCACGTCCTCGTCGGTAAGGTTCGTGAGCGTGACAAAGTTGCCCTGCAAAAAGCTCAGACGGTAGTCGTCGTCGCGAATATAGAGCGTGGAACGGCCGCCCTTGGGGAGCATCGTCATAAAGCAGAACACGCAGGCGTTTACGCAGGTGCGCATGCCGTCGAAGATGGGGCCATCGAACTCAAGGCCCCAGTCCTCTCCCGGGAAGCGATCGAGCTCGACGGGGGTGACGCTGTTGTCGCGCGGGTCGAATACCTCAAGCTCGACGGTGTCGTCGTCTGCCTCCCAGAGCCACACGATCATATCGGTAAGCTGCTCACCGTTGACCGTGAGCACGCGCATGCCCGGCTCAATACCCACATCCCACGCGGGCGATTCGGGACGCACGTTCTTTACGAGCGCGCCCTCACCCGGCTCGGGGTCGCGGCTTCGCCCGTAATCGGCCACTTCGGCGGCGTATGCGGGTACGGTCTGGTCCATGGTTAGCGGCAAAGCTCCTTGATGCGCGTGACGGCGCGTTCGATGTGTTCTTGTGGGGTGGAGGCTCCGGCAGTGATGCCGATGTGGTGAGCGTCGGTAAACCACGCGGCCTGGAGCTCGGAAGCTTCCTCGATGTGATACGTGCGCTCGCAGGCGTCTGCGCAAATCTGCGCCAGGCGGCGGGTGTTGCCCGAGTTCTTGCCGCCCACCACGACCATGCAGTCGCAGCGGTTGGCAAGTGTGGCTGCTGCCTGTTGACGCTCACTCGTGGC
The DNA here is from genome assembly GCA_900549355.1 of uncultured Collinsella sp. Lineage (GTDB taxonomy): Bacteria > Actinomycetota > Coriobacteriia > Coriobacteriales > Coriobacteriaceae > Collinsella. The sequence goes on from UROA01000166.1 coordinate 1,923, forward strand.
GGCGCAGATGGTGTTGATCACACGCAGCTCCTGCACGCGCGGGGTGATAGCTGCCACGACCTCGGCGAGGTTCTGCGCGGTCTGGGTGGTCTGCACGACGAGGCCTACCTTGCCCTTGAACGACAAGGCGTTGGCGTCGGCGGCACAGCTCACGACCTGCGCATCAGTGCCGGCGTGGCCCAGGATGCCCTCCACCTCGGGGTGACCTGGCTCGCCTACGACCACCACGCGGTAGCCCTCGCGCACCAGGCGCTCGGCTGCCATATGGACCTTCTTCACGTAAGGGCAGGTGGCGTCGACGACGTTAAGGCCACGCTCGCGAGCGGCAACGATCACCTGCGGCACCACTCCGTGCGCGCGAATGATTACGGTGCCCGATGCGGCGTCGTCCAGGTTCTCGGCTAGGCCAACGCCTGCCTCAGCAAGCTCGCGCACCACGATGGGGTTATGGATGAGCGGACCCAAGGTATGGACCTGAGCGCTCTCCCCTGCCTGCGGCGCGGCAGCCAGAGCCATGTCGAGCGCGCGCTGCACGCCGTAGCAAGTGCCGGCGTGGGCGGCGATCTCGATGGTAGGCGCGGTTGCCTGGTCGGACGCAGTCGCGGCGGTGTTCGTCACGTTCTCGCTCATGGCTAGAACCTGCCCGGATGCTCGGCGCACAGCTCGTCTCGCATAGCGTAGACGCGGTTCATGGCCTCGGACTCAAACCATTCCAGGCGCTCCGTGCGCTTAAGCCCAGCCGGTGCGTCGGAAAGCGAGACGGCCTTGCCGGCGCGGATCCAGCACTTCTTGGGACGCATGATCTTTTTGCCCGCGGGCGTGATATCGGACCAGCCGCAGATGGCGAGCGGGTTCACAGGTGCCTTGCCCATCTGGGCGATGAGCGCAAAGCCGCCGTGGACCTCGGGCTTGATCTCGCGCGAGCGGATGCGCGTGCCCTCGGGGAAGATCAGGACGTCCTCGCCGCGCTGCAACGCATGCTGAGCGGCGCGCAGGCACTTCATGTCGGCGGTACCGCGCTCGACGGGGATGCCGCCAACGCGGCTAAAGGCCCAACGCACAATCTTGCTCTTGGCGAACTCGGACTTAAAGATGGGACGAATGCGGCGGCCCCCAAAGAACAGTGCCGTCTCTACGGCCAAGAGCTCGGCCATCGAGGTGTGGTTGCAGATGACCACGCTGCCGCGGTCTTCCTGGCGCTCAAACAGCAGGTCGGCGTCCTCGACCTTCCAGCGCCACATGAGCTTGGAGAAAGCCCAAAGGATGGCCATGACTACGGCGACGGTGCCGCGGATGAGCACGGGGAACTCTGCATAAGGAGCGTTGTAATAATCCTCGGGCGTCTGCTTAAACAGGCGCATGGGCTACCTCCTTTGGTTGATGAGGTCCTCGATTATCGAGACGACCTCGCTGATGGTGTGGGCGGTGGAGTCGACGTGCACGGCGTCCTCGGCGGGCACGAGCGGGGCGACCTCACGGCTGCTGTCAAGTTTGTCGCGCTGCTTAAGGGCGTCGAGGGTCTCGTCGACCTCGGCTTCAAGCTGCTCGGACGTGAGCGGCTGGGCATCGTTTTGGTGACGCTGCAGCACGCGGCGACGGGCGCGCTCACGCGGGTCGGCCGTCAGGAAGACCTTGACCTGCGCGTTGGGGAACACGACGGTTCCGATGTCGCGACCCTCGGCCACGATATCGCGGTCCTCGGCGGCACGGCGCTGATGGATGAGCATGGCGGTGCGCACGCCCGGGTAGGCCGAGACCTTGGACACGTTGGCGTCGACCTGCGGGGTACGAATGGGGGGGCGGGCGTCCCGCCCGGGCATGAAGGAAGCAT
>UROA01000167.1 GCA_900549355.1 uncultured Collinsella sp.
CAACGGTCACATAGGCCATCATCGAGCCGTTCTTGGTGGATTTGAGCTTTACCGCCGTCACGACGCAGGCGAGCCGCACGGTCATGCCGTCCTTGTAGACCGGCCTGCTGCTCTCGCCCGTCAGGTCGTCGATGATCTGCTTGACGGAGGCCGCCTGCGCCTTCTGCGTCAGGCTGCGGTACTCGTCCATCGGGTGACCGGAGAGGTACAGACCGGTGGTCTCCTTCTCCATCGAGAGCAGCTCGCGCTTGGACACCTCGGGAATATCGGGCAGGGCGATCTGCGTGTCGCGCACCGCGTCGTTGCCCATGCCGAACAGGTCCATCTGACCCTCGATGTTCTTCTTGCGGTTCTGGGCAATGGCATCTACCACGGGATTGACAATTTCCAAAAGCTGACTGCGGTAGTAATGCATGGAATCGAACGAACCCGCCTTGATGAGACTTTCGAGCGCTCTGCGGTTGAGTTCGCGGTCATACATGCGCTCGCAGAAATCCTGGAACGAGGTAAACAGGCCGTTCGCTTCCCGCTCCTCAACAAGCTGCTTCATAAACGAGCGTCCCACACCCTTGACGGCTGCCAGACCGAAGCGGATATTCTCGCCCGCAACCGAAAACTCGTCATAGGACTCGTTTACGTCCGGCGGGAGCACCGCGATGCCCATATCACGCGCCGCCTGAATATACTCGGAGATCTTATCCGAAACATCCAGAACGCTCGTCAGCAGCGCCGCCAGATATTCTCTCGGGTAATGGCACTTGAGATACGCCGTGCGGAACGATACGACTGCGTAGCATACGGCATGTGCCTTGTTGAACGCGTAGTTTGCGAAATCCATGATCTCGTCAAACAGACTTGCCGCAACAGCTTCGGGCACGCCGCGCTTGATCGCGCCGTCAATGCCAAGCTCCTCGTTGCCGTGGATGAAGTTGACGCGCTCCTTTTCAAGCTCCTTCATCTTCTTTTTACTCATGGCGCGGCGCACCATATCTGCCTTGCCGAGCGAGTAACCCGCAAGGCTCTGGAACACCTGCATGACCTGTTCCTGATAGATCATACAGCCGTAGGTGACGCTTAAAATCGGCTCGAGCAGCGGATGCTTGTACGTTACCTTTTCCGGATGATGACGGCACTCGATGTAGCGCGGAATGGACTGCATCGGACCGGGCCGGTACAGCGCAACGACTGCGGTAATATCCTCGATGGACTGCGGCCGCAGACCGGTAACGACGTTGGTAATGCCCGCGCTTTCCAGCTGGAACACGCCCATGGTCGAGCCCTTGCCGAGCATTTCATAGGTCGCGGGGTCGCTCATATCCACGTTCTCGATGGAAAAATCCGGCGTGTGACGGCGAATCAGCTTTTCCGCGTCCGCGATAACGGTCAGGTTGCGCAGGCCAAGGAAGTCCATCTTGAGCAGACCCAGCTCCTCGATCGTCACCATCGTAAACTGCGTTACCATCTGGTCGCCGTTGCGCGAGAGCGGCACATAGGTATCGACCGGGTCCTTCGTGATAACGACGCCGGCGGCGTGGGTCGAAGCGTTTCGCGGCATGCCTTCGAGCTTTCGCGCGGTGTCGATGAGCTCGCGCACCTGCGGCGTGCCGTCGTACATTTTTTTCAGCTCCGCGTTGACCGAAAGCGCCTTTTCGATCGTCATGTGAAGCTCGTTCGGCACCTGCTTGGCAACCGCGTCAACATCGTTGTACGGAATGTTGAGCGCACGGCCGACGTCGCGTATCGCGCCCCGCGCCGCCATCGTGCCGAAGGTGACGATCTGCGCGACACGATCTTTGCCGTACTTGCGCGTAACGTACTCGATGACCTCGGGACGGCGGACGTAACAGAAATCGACGTCGATATCCGGCATGGAGACGCGCTCCGGGTTGAGGAAGCGTTCGAAATAGAGCGAATAGTGGATGGGGTCGAGGTCGGTGATGCCGAGGCAGTAGGAAACGATAGAGCCCGCCGCCGAGCCGCGTCCCGGACCGACCGGAATGCCCTGACTCTTGGCGTAGTTGATATAATCCCAGACAATGAGGTAGTAGTTGGTATAGCCCATCGACTTGACCACGCCGATCTCATAGGTCAGGCGGTCCTTATTGGACTGTGGGACGTCCGGGCCGTAGCGGCGCTCGAGGCCGTCCCAGCAGAGCTTCTCGAAAAACTCCTGATTGTCCATCCCGTTCGGGGCTTTGTAATATGGAATTTTGGTGTGTCCAAAGTCGAAGTCAAAACTGCACTGGTCCGCAATTTTCTGGGTGTTGGCGCAGGCTTCCGGCACCATTGCGAACAACTCATACATTTCATCCGTCGTTTTGACGTAAAATTCGTCGGTCTGGAACTCCATCCGGTCGGCGTCCTGAATGGTCTTGCCGGTCTGGATGCAGAGCAGGATGCTCTGCATCTTGGCGTCATCCTTCCGCAGATAGTGGGAGTCGTTGGTGGCTGCCATCGGGATGCCGGTCTCCCGCGCCAGTTTGATGAGCTGGGGCAGGACGATCGTATCCTCTTCGAGGCCGTGGTCCTGCAGTTCAATGTAGTAATTGCCCTTGCCGAACAGGTCCTGATACCACAGGGCGGTGGACTTTGCCCTCTCGTAGTCTCCCGCCAGAATGGCCTGTGGGATCTCGCCTGCGAGGCAGGCAGACAGGCAGATAAGCCCCTCGTGATACTGCTCAAGAAGCTGCTTATCTACACGAGGCTTGGAATAAAAGCCCTCCACGAAGGCGGCGGATACCATCTTGATAAGGTTTTTATAGCCTGTCTCATTCTTGCAGAGCAGGATAAGATGGTTGTTGCCGTCGATTTTGTTGACTTTATCGAAGCGGGTGCGGGTGGCCACATAGACCTCACAGCCGATGATGGGCTTGATGCCTGCCTTTTTTGCGGCCTTATAGAACTGGACACAGCCGTACATGACGCCGTGGTCCGTGATGGCGATGGCATTCTGGCCGCACTCCTTGACGCGGTCCATGAGCTGGTCGATACGGCAGGCACCGTCCAGCAGGCTGTATTCGGTATGGATGTGGAGATGAACGAAGTCTCTCCCCTGACGGTTTCCTTCGGTCACATCGCTCATGCTCCTGCCTCCTCTGTTTCAGTGTGTTCTTCGAGCCGCTGACGCAGGGCGTCGGCCAGCGCTTCCAGCTTTTTCATCCGGTGGGAAAGGCCCGATTTGCTCATGGGCGGGTCAAAGCATCCGCAGAGCGCCGTCAGCGATAAATCAGGACATTCCAGCCGCCGGGCTGCTGCCTGCTGCAGCGCCTCGGGCAGCGTTTCCAGCGCCCCCTGCTCTTCCAGAAAGCGGATGGCTTTGAGCGTCTGGGCGTTGGCACGGGCCGTCTTGCCCAGGTTTGCGGTGTCACAGTTGGTGTGGCGGTTGATCTGGTTGCGCATCTGCTTGACAGCCTTCTGGGCGCTGAGCTGGGCCGATGCCTCCGCCGCCCCCATAAAGGAAAGGATGCGCTCCACATTGTCGCAGCTCTTGACGTAAACAAGGTTCACGCCGTTGCGGCGGGTGCGGTGGGGTGCAAACTCGTGCTCCGCCAGCAGGGCTTCGAAGTCGCGCGCAAGGTTCGTGCGGCTGGTGAGGAACTCGATGTTATACTCCTTTTGCGGGTCAGTGACCGTGCCGCTGCACAAAAAAGCTGCCCCGATGTACGCGCTGACGCACGTCTGGCAGCGAATCAGTCTGGGGTCTATCTGCAGGCTCGTCTCGGTGCCGGTG
>UROA01000168.1 GCA_900549355.1 uncultured Collinsella sp.
GTCTGCGGCACCGCCGTCTACAACGTGGCCGGCACGCGTGCCGCCGCTGTCGCCGATGCCCCGGCAAGCTTTAAGGTCGCCTTTATCGACGAGCTCTACCGCGCAACCGCCCAGGACATTGCCGATAACCAACTCGAGCTCGAGGAGGCATAGGCCATGTCCGAGCCTGCAACCAATACCGGCATGAACACGCTCGTCGCTGTGGCCATCGCCCCGTGCGGCACCGGCGATGAGCTGTCCGCCGAGGTCGCCGAGGTCGTGCGCGTCATTCGCGAGAGCGGCCTTCCCAACCGCACCACCTCGATGTTCACCGAGATAGAGGGCGACTGGGACGAGGTCATGCAGGTCGTGCGCGACGCAACCTTTGTGTTGGCGAGCAAGGGCATCCGCACCGAAGTCGTGCTCAAAGCCGATATTCGACCCGGATTTACCGACACCATGACCGGCAAACTCGAGCGCATGGAAGCACAGATCAAAAAGCAGGAGGAAGCACGATGAGCATCCGCGACAACCTTGATATCTCGGCCTATCTGGTACTCGGCCCCGAAAACACGCTGGGGCGCCCCGTGGGCGATGTGGTGGCCCAGGCGCTCGATGCCGGCTTTACCTGCATCCAGGTGCGCTCCAAGGTGGCAAGCGCCCGCGAGATAATTGCGCTGACCGGCGACGCCGCGCAGGCTATCGCACAGGCCGGCAAGACCGGTCAGGTCGCCTTGTTGATCGACGACCGTCTGGACTGTGTACTCGCCGCGCGCGAGCAGGGTATTGCCGTCGACGGCGTGCACGTGGGCCAAAGCGATATTCCCGTCGAGGTCTGTCGCAAGCTGCTGGGCCCCGACGCCATCGTGGGCCTTTCGGCCCGTTGTGAGGAGATGCTCGAGTACGTCAAGACCGCCGACATGAGCCTGGTCGACTACCTGGGCATCGGCCCGCTCCACGAGACCGAGACCAAGCGCGACTGCGGACGCGCGGCCGACGGCTCCATCATCACCAAGAGCTTTGAGGACCTGGCCGCACTCCACGCGGCAAGCCCCGTGCCCATCGTGGTGGGCGGCGGCGACGTGGCCATCGACGTGGCCCGCAACGCCTGCCGCAGCTTAAGGCCACCGGCGTCAACGGCTTCTTTGTGGTGAGCGCCGTCTGCAGCGCCGATGACCCCTACGCCGCGGCCAAGGAGCTTGTCGACACCTGGCAGCAGGCATAGCCATAAGCCGAGCAGCCGATTCGCAGCCTCACATCTTCAGCAATGGAAAGCGCATCCCAGTTTGGACCTCCATTCCGGGATGCGCTTTCCACATGCGACCCTTACCCCGCCAGATACGCTTCCAACGCCGGCAAAGTCGCCTCCGCATCGCGGCGACCAATCTGGTAGATGCGCTCAAGTTCATCGGGCTCACGACACAGCGACGGCACCTTCACCGATTCGCTCGGACGCACCACAAAGATATCGCCGGCGGCCTCACGACGCGCCAAATCATCGAGCGTGGCATTGTAGACCTCATGCCGATGCTCAAGCGCTGCGACAAACTCCGGATAGTGACGGAACACGCGACGCAGCATGGGCATCACGCTGTTGGGCTGCTTCACAAAGCCCGCCGGCTGCGTGAGTACCACGATATTGCGGTCATACCCCTGCGCAAACAGCCAAGCGCTGGGAATAGAGTCAGCCACGCCACCATCCAGATGCTTATGCCCGTCAATAGCAACGGGACGCGTCGCCACAGGAATCGCCGACGATGCCCGAATCCACTCGATATCGCGCTCGTCGCCATAGGGCAGATCGTGGTAGACGGCCTTGCCCGTCTCGATATCGGTGCACACGCACGTAAACCGCATGGGACAGGCGCGATACGCCTCCAAGTCAATGGGATCGCGCTCGATAGGCACCTCGTGATAGGCAAAATCGGCATTGAACATATCGCCGGTCCGCAGCCAGCTTGCTACACCCGCATAGCGCTTGTCGGCGCAATAGGCCTTGTTATAGCGAATGGCGCGGCCAATCTGTCGCGATTTAAAGTTGTAGCCAAACGCCGCGCCCGCAGAGACACCCACCATATGGTCGCAGGTCAAGCCGTGCTCCATCCAAACGTCGAGCACGCCCGCCGTATACATACCGCGGTAGCCGCCTCCCTCGAGCGCGAGCCCCACCGTGCGCGTCGTATCCGGCTGTGCCATGCGACCATCTCCGTTCCTGCGTTTAAAACCGGAACAAGTATACCCATCAACATATACCGCCCCAGTCGCATTTTTATCGGACATCGCATCGCCGCGCTACCGTTTGGCGAATAATAGCCGCCCGCAGCATGTACACCCATATATAATTCTGCACTGTTGTTTATACTACTCAGCAGTTATCAACAGCGAACATTAGCCGATAAATTAACCCAACAACGCAGCAAGGCGGGGGCCTGGATACACGCAAAGCGCCGAACAACAACGCGTGTGCACAACGAGCTCGCCCGACGCAATCCGCCCGACCTCAGAAAGCCGCTTACGACATGGATACTGTCAGCAATTACACCGAAACGCTCGAAAAGACCGTCCGTGACCTTCTCGAGCGTCAGGATGATCTGATTAGGACCGCCTTTACCGACCAGCTTACCGGACTTGGCAACCGCGGCGGCTTTGCCCGTTCCCTCGAGGAGCTCTGGGAGCAGGACACCCCCGTTACCATGGCGTTCATCGATATCGATAACCTTAAGCACTGCAACGACGTCTTTGGGCATGACGAGGGCAACCGTTATATCTTGCAGGTAAGCCTCTATCTCAAACTGTATATGAAAGTGGGCGAGGCGGCGTTTCGCATAGGCGGCGACGAGTTTGCCATCCTATCTACGATTGCGACCGAAGACGACCTCGCCGAACGTCTGGAACACTGCCGAACGATCCTGCTCAAAAACAACGATTCCGAGATGCCCCACTCGTTTAGCTACGGAGTGGCACACGCCGACCCCGCCCTGGGCGAAGCCTCCAATCGCATGACACTCGATGCCGACCATCGCATGTACGACTACAAGCTACGTCATGCCATGCACCTCGATCGGCGCAATATCACGCAAGTCCACGCCGACGACTTCGAAATAAGCGACCGCGTTTTCGACGCCTTTTCGATGCTCAACGAAGGTCGTTATTTCTTTATCGAGAACTTGGACAAACATCGCACCCTTTGGTCACAAGGTGCCTTGCGCGACCTCGGTCTTCCTTCGGAGCATATAGACAACTGCCGCGATTACTGGAAAACGCGCGTCCATCCCGATGACCTTGAGGCTTTTACCGACGACATCGCCCAAGTCTATAACGGCTCCAAACACCATCGAGTCATGCAGTATCGTGTACGCAACGCCACAGGCGACTACGTGCTCTGCCGTGCTCGCGGTTTTCGCATCGATGGGGGCGAAAACGAGCCCTCGCTCTATGTCGGCGAGCTCGTCAATCATTCCCTTGCCGAGACTGTCGACGCTGCCACGGGGCTTGGAACGCAACGCATGCTGGTCAACGCTATCGATGCCTGTCGCCGTGACCACTGCAAAACAGGACTCATCGCCGTGCGCGTTCGCGGCACGACGAAGCTCAACGAGCTCTATGGAGCCGAGGCGGTCGACAGCATGCTTGCCGAATATGCAGGCCGTATGCTGTCGATCACCCGCGGCAGGAGCAGAGTCTGGAGTGGGAAGGATAAACTGGACTTTCTTTTAAGGATCCTCAAGCGTATTGCC
>UROA01000169.1 GCA_900549355.1 uncultured Collinsella sp.
CTGCTGGCATAGAAGGCGCGATCGAGGGCCGAAAGGATGCGTCCGCTGGGGTGCGCATAGTAGACGGGCGAGCCAAAGACAAAGCCATCTGCCTGCTCGGCGGCAGCGATCAGCTCGTTCACCACGTCATCGTCAAAGGTGCAGCGGCAATCGAGCTTGCCGCACTGACCACAGCCAATGCAGTCGCGAATGGGCTTGGTGCCCAGCTGAAACACCTCGGTATCAATGCCTTCGGCATTGAGTTGCTCGGCGACTTCGGCGAGTGCGCGGGCGGTGTTGCCGTTTGCCTTGGGGCTGCCATTGACCAAAAGAACCTTCATCACAAACTCCCTCTGCTGTCGGTGACTTCTGCAGAGGATTATCGCACGATGGGGGAGGCGGTGTGGGCGCGGTGCTAATCCAGTTTGGTACCTGGCACCTGCACGGCTTTCCCGAGCAACGCTTTGAGCTCGTTCAAAATCGAAACGGGCTGACGGTCGACGCCGTCCAGATGGAGCGTGGCCACGCGAATGGGCGGCTGATATTCAAATGGGCCAAAGAGCACGGGCGAACCCAGGAACCGCTCGATTTCCTCTGCAATCGCATCGGTTTCTTCGGGATCAAAGTCGTCGAAAAGAGCCACGAACATCGGCCCCGTCGAGCGGAACATACGACCCTTACCGCGCGAGCATTCCACCAGACAGGCGGCACATTCTGCCAAAACGCGGTCGCCCGCATCAAAGCCAAAGCGGGCATTGACCTGAGCGATATCGTCGATTTTGATGGCGATCAAACCAGCCTTGCGCGCCACGCGACGCATTTCGCCAATGGCGTTGACCAGGGCGTGAATATCGCCCAAGCCGGTCACGGAATCGGTCGTATCTGCCAAGCTTCGGTTGATGATAATGCCCACATACATGCCGGGCTCGGTATCGGTGCCGTCCAAGCGGTAGCCCGTGCAGTCGCAAAGCACGTATTTTCCGGTGGCATCCATTACGCGATACTGCATGTAGTGGAAGTGCCACGTGCCGTTTATCACCATGTCGAGCTCGACACGTACGTTGTCGCGGTCCTCGGGATGAACGCGGGCGAGCCACATGTCGAGTGAGTTAAAAGGGTGCTGGGAGGGCAGGTCAAAATCGCGCACGGCGTTAACCGACCATTGCGATTCTCCCGTATCGAGATTGAGGATAAACGGATAGCGCGTCTCGGAGCTCATGGAGATCGCTTGGAACACCCGGTCGTTGCAGGGAAGCTGATCGACGATTGGGCGTTGCGGCGCGTCATCGTCTTTCGGTTGCTGCACACGATGCATAAGCTTATAGCGATACATCTTGCGATCGGCATCCATTGTCATCTGGCGACGCGTGTCGCCAACAAGTGGATCGACGCGCGAGCAGCCAAAGCTAAAGCTGCCGATCATGGGCGCCTTGCCACCTGAGCTCGCCTCGATCAGCCTGGTACGTACCTGCTCCAAGCGCTGCTCGAGTTCAATCTCGTTTGCGGAGAGCGAGATGAGCACAAACTCGTCTCCACCGATACGGAACAGCATCTCATCGTGCTCCATGGTTTCGGAGAGCGTGTGGCAGATGCCCAGAATATAGCGATTGCCTTCGGCGTGGCCAAACCTATCATTGCAATGCTTGAGATGGTCGATGTCAATATAGGCGCAGGTGAAGGGGTCGCCTTTGCGCCAGAGTTGCTCGACGTGACGGTCGAATCCGTTGCGGTTGCCCAAGTTGGTGAGCGGATCGATATAGGCGTTGCGCTCAAGCAGCTGGCGCTCTTGTTGCAGGATGGCATGCGTCTTTTGCAGTTGCTCGCCAACGGCGCGTAGCCCAGCAGGCAGCGCGGCAACATCGAGTTCGGCGGTCGAGACGCCGTTCGCAAGTCGCTGAAGATAGGCAATAATCGATTGCTCGCCCAGGCGATACGACTCGTTCATGATGGATAACCTCCTTGGGCGGAACAACGGTTTGTATCATATCCCCAATTCGGTTTGAATTGGGGATATAAGTTAGCTAATGGAGACAAATATCCCCTTCGACGGTGGCGTTTTGCGCGCGAGCGTATCAGTTGTTATTGCCGCCATCGAGCAATGCCTCAAAATCCTTCGCCTGCATGGGGCGGTAGTAGAGGAAGCCCTGAGCGTAGCGGGCGCCCATTTGTCGTAGCATGTCCGCCTGCTCATTTGTCTCGACGCCTTCGACCACGACGGGCAGATGGAGCGAATGCGCCATCTCGAGCATCGATGACACGATCTGCGCGCTGCGGCCTTGATCGCGGTCGGTGGGCACAAAGGTGCGGTCGAGCTTGATGACGTCGACGTTGACGTTCTTGAGCATCGCGAGCGTGGACTGGCCGGTGCCAAAATCGTCCATGTAGGTCGAGAAGCCACGGGTGTGCAGATCCGCGGTCAGCTTATCCACGGCCTCGGACTCTCCGGTATAGGCGGTCTCGGTGATCTCGATGTGAATGAGTTCGGGCGGCAGGTTGTACTGGGCGGCGAGCGACCCCATATGCTCGGCGACATCGCAGGCAAGAATGTCTACGCGCGACACATTGAGGGAAATCGGAACCACGCGAAGTCCTCGATTGAGGCGCTCGCGGAGCCACATGGCGACGCCCTGCCAAACATATTTGTCGAGCGTCACTATAAAGCCGCTTTCCTCGAGTGCGGGGATAAACGTTGCGGGCGAAATGAGAGAGCCGTCCTTGTCAATCCAGCGGGTGAGTGCTTCGGCGCCAATAATCTCGCCGGTTTCCATATCGACCTGGGGCTGAAGATAGTACGTGATGCGACCATTTGACAGCGCGTACTGGAATTCGGCCAGCGTGCGGTTGAACACGATTTCGCGCTTGTACTCCTCGGGGCAAAAAATGGCAATGCGCTCCTTAAAGTCGTTTTTTGCGCGCCGATTGGTAAACATGGCCTTTGCCTGCGCATCGATGGTGATCTCCTCATTGGAATCGATGGGGTAAACGCCCATGGACGGCCAAAAACCTACGCCGCCATCATGCCTGGCTACTGCCTCGCGAACGCGGTTGTAGATTTGATGGACGGTGATGTGCTTAAAGGGGATGAGTACGCAAAAGTCATCTTGGCCCCAGTACCCTGCGACGCCCATGCCGGCATTCTCGATGTCCTTGAGGACCGTGCCCACATCGGCAAGCAGGCGGTCGCCTTCGGCCTGTCCATACCATTCGTTAAACAGGCGCATGTGGCCCATGTCGACCGTGGCGATGCACCAGGCGCCGTCGCGCCTTGCCTCGAGAAAAGCGTTGGCGCGCCGCATAAACTCGCTGGGTCGATAGAGACCGGTGAGCATATCGATGCGTTCGGCGATTGCGCTTTTGCGTTCGACCTCGGGTATAGGGAGGCTGTCGTTGGGGACAAGCCCGCCAGCTGTGCGAAGGCGACGGTCAAGTTCGCACAAAACAGCAGATGTTTGGTAGTCCAGGCGTTCGTAAAAGGCCGGGACGACAAGACAGGCGGGAGTAATGGTGTCGCCCGCGATTCGCACAGGAGCGAAAACGGCCTCTTTAAGGTGGCGGGTCAGTTGCTCGAATGCCCCGTGGTCCAAATCGTTGCTGAGCACGACGAACTGGACGCTTCGTGAACGGAAGACTGGAGTGGGTATGATGAATTGGACACCTATTTAAGAGCGAAGGTGTTCAAGATGACCCAAAGAAGAAAGCGATACGACAGGCAGTTCAAGGTCT
>UROA01000170.1 GCA_900549355.1 uncultured Collinsella sp.
GGCCCGCGGCTCCAAGCGGCTGCGGAAGGCCCTGGACGCTGCCGGCAAGCCCTACATCAAGCTGGTGGCCTCCAACGGTCTGGACGAAAAAAAGATCGCCAACATGGAGCTGTACGAGCATGCCCATTTTGATTCCTACGGCGTGGGCGAAAACCTGATCACCTCCGCTTCCGACCCCGTGTTCGGCGGCGTGTACAAGCTGGTGGCTGTCAAGCAGCCGGACGGCAGCTATACCCCCAAGATGAAGTGCTCGGATTCGGCCAGCAAGGCCATCATCCCCGGCAAGAAGATGCCCTGGCGTCTCTACGATGAAAACGGACAGGCCCAGTGTGACCTGATCGCCATGGACGGCGAGGTCATCGAGGCAGGCAAGCCCGTCACCATGGTGAACCTGGACTCCGACGCCATCGAGCGCACCGTTACCTTTACCCCGACGGCGGTCAAGCCGCTGCTGGTGCCGCACATCCTAGGCGGCCAGCTGGCCATGGAGCTGCCCTCCATTGCCGAGAAGAAGGCCTACATCGCAAAACAGCTCACCGAGGAGACCTGGGAGAGCGAGCTGCGTCTGGAGTGCCCGCACAAGCATTACGTCAACATGACCCCTGCCGTGGCCGAGTGCCGCGCCAGAATGTACGCAGAGCTGCACGGCGGAAAAGTGTAACGCCTTTTCTTGACAAACCGGGCAAACTATTGTACTATAGACCATGCTGATTTGTGTTCATTCGGTCGATTTGCGTTCGGTCCGATTGACATAATTTTACCTCACACCTGTTATTCCCGGCTCCCTACAGCAATATGGGGCAGCAGGGCTTTGTAAGCCGGGTATCGGTGTGCCGCTGTGGTGAAATTGGCAGACACGAGGGACTTAAAATCCCTTTCTGGAGACAGAGTACGGGTTCGACCCCCGTCGGCGGCATGAAGAAAAGCACCTGAGAACGATGGTTCTTGGGTGCTTTTTTTTCATGCTTGTATTCCGGAAAGGGGATGATATGCACATGCTGCGGTCGAGCGGATGGAGAGGCTTTGCGGTCTGTTCACAGTTCATTCGGAAAAAGTGCTTTTTCTTTCCATGGTTTCATGCTATAATAAAAAAACGATACGATCCGTGATCGTAACGGGGCAGGGGGCCGCTGGCCGTCCTGCCGGGGCAGTGCCCGCAAACTGCGGCGGGCGGGAAACAGAAAAAGAGAGGCGAATCGAGATGTTGGATATGATCAAATGCAGCACCGGCGGCGCATACTATGCCCGCGGTGAATGGGTGCCTGCAGACGGCGAAGCAAGCGCCGCACTGGCAGCAAAGGGCTTTGATGCCGCAGCCATCGAGAACGCAAAGACCGGCACCATGGCCTACAGCATTCTGCAGGCCCACAACACCAGCGGCGATGCCGAAAACCTGAAGATCAAGTTCGATGCCATGGCCAGCCATGACATCACCTTTGTGGGCATCATCCAGACGGCCCGTGCGTCCGGTCTGGAGAAATTCCCCATTCCGTATGTGCTCACCAACTGCCACAACAGCCTGTGCGCCGTGGGCGGCACCATCAACGAGGATGACCACCGTTTCGGCCTGTCGGCTGCCAAAAAGTACGGCGGCATCTTTGTGCCCCCGCATCTGGCTGTCATCCACCAGTACATGCGTGAAAAGTTTGCCGGCTGCGGCAAAATGATCCTTGGCTCGGACTCCCACACCCGCTACGGTGCACTGGGCACCATGGCCATCGGCGAGGGCGGCGGCGAGCTGGCAAAGCAGCTGCTGCGCGACACCTACGATGTTGCCTATCCCGGCGTTGTCGCCATCTACCTCACGGGCGCCCCGCGTCCCGGCGTCGGTCCACACGACGTGGCGCTCGCCATCATCCGCGCCGTCTTTGCCAAGGGCTACGTCAAGAACAAGGTCATGGAGTTCGTGGGCCCCGGCATCGCGAGCATGACGACCGACTACCGCAACGGCGTCGACGTTATGACCACCGAGACCACCTGCCTGTCGAGCATCTGGGCCACCGATGAGGACACGCACGCGTTTTTGGCCATGCACGGCCGTGGCGACGACTACCGCGAGCTCAAGCCCGCCGATGTCGCCTACTACGACGGCTGTGTCGAGGTCGACCTGTCGAGCATCAAGCCCATGATCGCGCTGCCGTTCCATCCTTCCAAC
This sequence comes from uncultured Collinsella sp., assembly GCA_900549355.1. Classification (GTDB taxonomy): domain Bacteria; phylum Actinomycetota; class Coriobacteriia; order Coriobacteriales; family Coriobacteriaceae; genus Collinsella. Next base: position 2,156 of record UROA01000170.1, read on the forward strand.
GGCTTCGAGATTGACGAGCTCAACGAGAACCTCGAGGACATCCTGCATGAGGTGGAGCTCGAGGCCGCCAAGATCGGCGAGGGCAAGACGCACTTTAGCCTGCTCGACAAGATCGTCGACGGCAAGCTGCACGTGCAGCAGGGCGTTATCGCCGGCTGCTCGGGCGGTAACTACGACTCCGTGGTTCAGGCCGCCCGCGTGCTCAAGGGCGCCAACACCGGCTGCGGCGAGTTCTCGCTGTCGGTCTACCCCACGAGCCAGCCCGTGGCACTCGAGCTTACACGCCGCGGCTATATCTACGATCTTATGGAGGCCGGCGCGATCGTGCGCACGGCATTCTGCGGCCCGTGCTTCGGCGCCGGCGACACACCCGCCCACAACCGCCCGGCCCTCCGCCCAGCTCGTCGCAGGCGACACTCCGGCACATGGCAGTCTGGCTGTCCGTCATACCACGCGCAACTTCCCCAACCGCGAGGGTTCCAAGCCGGGCAATGGCCAGCTGAGCGCCGTGGCCCTGATGGACGCTCGCTCCATTGCGGCGACGGCTGCCAACGGCGGCGTCCTGACGCCGGCGACCGACCTGCCTAAGGAGACTTGGGACGAGGCCTGCGAGTACACCTTTGACGACGCGCCGTACAAAAAGCGTGTGTACTGGGGCTTTGGCAAGGCGGAGCCTGCCGACGAGCTGGTCGAGGGTCCCAATATCAAGCCGTGGCCCGCGATGGAGCCTCTCGGCGACGATATCCTGCTCAAGGTGTGCTCCAAGATCATGGACCCGGTCACCACGACCGACGAGCTCATTCCCTCGGGCGAGACGAGCTCCTTCCGCTCCAACCCGCTGGGCTTGGCCGAGTTTACGCTGAGCCGTCGCGATCCGGCCTACGTGGGCCGCTCCAAGGAGGTCGACGCGGTGGAAAAGCGCCGCGTGGCCGGCGAGGCCGCAGGCGACCTGGCGGCACTCGATGCCGAGCTTGCCGGCGTGTTTGAGGCACTGGCCGGCGCCGGCGTCGCGGCCGATGCCAAGGCGACCGAGTACGGCTCCATGCTCTACGCCAAGAAGCCGGGCGACGGCTCTGCTCGCGAGCAGGCCGCGAGCTGCCAGCGCGTGATCGGCGGCCTGGCCAACATCGTCCACGAGTACGCCACCAAGCGTTATCGCTCCAACGTGATGAACTGGGGCATGGTACCCTTCCAGATGGAGGCCGAGCCCAACTTCGAGGTGGGCGACTACGTCTTTGTGCCGGGTATCCGCGCCGCGCTCGATGGCGACCTGAAGGACATCGCCGCCTACGTGGTGCGTGCCGACGGTGCGGTTGAGCAGATTGAGCTCTACATTGCCGATATGACGGCAGAGGAGCGTGCCATCGTCAAGGCCGGCTGCCTGATCAACTACAACAAGTTCAAGGCCGCTGCCGAGTAACTCTGCTGTACGCCCCTGCCACACCTTTCCCTCGTGCTCACGCGCTTCGCGAGGGTCGCCCGAGGGAAAGGTGTGGCAGGGGGGAACGCGGCCGTTTCTGTGGGGGCTGTGGGGACTGTCTCG
>UROA01000171.1 GCA_900549355.1 uncultured Collinsella sp.
GGGATGTCCAGCCCGCGCTCCCGCGCTGCGGCAATCGCGGCCGGCAGCAGGTGAGCATAATGCGTCGCCGTCACCAAGTTGATGTTGTTGGCGCCCTGGTCCTGCAGCTCCAGCATAATCTCGACCAAACGCTGGAGCGTAATCTCAAGCCCAAAATTGCCCGTCGAGATCTCGTGGTTTTGGCAGTAGACGCATTTGAGCGAACAGCCGCTAAAGAAAATCGTGCCCGAGCCGGCCTCGCCCGAGATGGGCGGCTCCTCCCACATATGGAGCGCCGCGCGGGCCACCTTAAGCGTGTCGTCGGCGCCGCACACGCCACGCGCACCCTCGTCGCGCGCCGCGCCGCAACGGCGTGGACACAAATGGCAGGCGGGCGAAAAAAGTTCGGTCAACGACGTCGGCATAAAAACATGCTCCAAAACAACGATTCAGCAGCTCAAACGTAAAGGCCCGGACCGCACAGACGGCTCCAAGCCCAAGGCGCCGTAATCGTCCGACACGAATTTTGTAATGTCAAGACTGGAATCAACAAAGTGCCGCTTTATGATGTAGGTATCCCGCCCCCCGCGGAGCAACTGGGTGAACCGTCGCGTTTATTTAGGGAGCCCACACAGTCGTACTTAGTACAGGTATCCTTCGTTGTTAAGGACGCTGGAACGGTCGATGAGGGCACCCACCTGTTTTAGGTGGGTTCATTTTCGTAACGTGGGGGGTGGTTTTCTTTTGCCGATTTTGCCAAAAATTGCCATCGCAGATCCCGTATGACACCCAACGGCACTCGGCAGATCCCCCGCCAACATCCCAATATCTGGTAAGCGCGTGATAATCGCACGGCGCAAACCCCCGCACCCCCTCGGTCGAGTATCATGGGTCAGCTATGCCCTTTTGCGCGTAGCGCCCTTTGACCTTTTCCTTCGACGCTTGGCGGTTTTCGATTCATGGCTTCATCCACGAGCTTCATACCGTACTTATGCGTGGCGGCCGCTGCCTTTATCACGACATTTCTCACGGTGCCCCTGGTCAAGCGCCTGGCAATCAAGCTCGACGCCGTCGACTATCCCTCAAAGCGCCGCATTAACACCAAGCCCATCCCGCGCATGGGCGGCACGGCGGTCTTTTTGGGCCTTGTCGTCGCCTGCATTGTGCAGATCCTAGGCACCTGGTACCTGGGCTGGCCGCCCGTTTTGGTGCCTCATCCCCTCTTGCACATCAGCTATCCCATACTGGCGCTTTCTTTTACCGTCATCTTTGCGACCGGCGCAATCGACGACGTCTACCAGCTCAAGCCCAAGCAAAAGCTGACCGGTCAGGTCCTCGCCGCGCTCATCGCCTGCGTGGGCGGCCTGCGCATCGGCGTCATCGTCAACCCGTTTGCCCCTGGCGATATCATGCTTGGCTGGCTCGCCTACCCCATCACCGTGATCTACCTGGTGGCGTTCACCAACATCATCAACCTCATCGACGGCCTCGACGGCCTGGCCACGGGCATTTGCGGCATCGCATCGTTCACCATGTTCACGATGGCCATGCTTTCGGGCCGTATCGACGCCGCTGCGCTCTCCATTGCGCTCTTTGGCTCGTGCGTGGCCTTTCTGCATTACAACTTCAACCCCGCAAGCATCTTCTTGGGCGACTCGGGGTCGCTGCTGTTGGGCTTCGCCTTGGGCTCCATCTCGCTGCTCAACGTAAGCCGTACCGCCGCGCTCACCTCACTCATCATCCCGCTCATCGTGGCAGGTGTGCCCATCATCGACACGTTCAGCGCCATCGTGCGCCGCAAGCGCGCCCACATTAGCATCGGACAGGCCGACAAGGGCCACATCCACCACCGCCTCATTCAAGAGGGTTACAACCAAAAGCAGGCCGTGCTGCTCATCTACGCCTGGTGCATCATGCTTTCGGCCGGCGCCGCCGCGATCAATCAGGTCGAGGTGCCCACGCGCGTGCTCATCTTTGTCGTGCTCGCCATGGGCTCGGCCGCCTTCGCCAAGCATCTGCACCTGTTTGAGCCCGTCCTGCGCCACCATTACAACAAGCGCACACACGAAGACGAGCTGGTAACCCCCGACGACCCCGCCTTTAAACAGGAGGAGCAGGCAGCCGAGGAGCGCAAAGAGGAGCGCCGCCACAGGCGCTAGGTTTTATTGCCGAGGAAGTGACTCTTTGCTGCTGGCCGCTCGCGACCGCGTCGCGACCGCCGCATAGCCCTCGCTCTACCGGCACCTCACCCAGTTGCGCCCCACCCCTTTCAATAAACGCGTTATCATCTTGACCAATACGCATACGTTAGGAGCAATCATGCCAAACGAGAACAGCTACGAAGTCGCGCTGCAAAAGAGCAACGCCATTCGCGAGGGCTTGGCAAAGACGCCCGAGAAGTTCACCATGCTCACCGGCGACCGCCCGACCGGACGCTTGCACTTGGGTCACTACTTCGGCACCCTCAAGGGCCGTGTTGAACTGCAGAACATGGGCGCCAAGACCAACATGCTCATCGCCGACTACCAGGTCATCACCGACCGCGACACCACCGAGCATATCCAGGACAACGTGTACAACATGGTCATGGACTACCTTGCCTGCGGCATCGACCCCGACAAGACCATAATCTACGCACACTCCGCCGTGCCCGCCGCAAACCAGCTCATGCTGCCGTTCCTGTCGCTGGTGTCCGAGGCCGAGCTGGCGCGCAACCCCACGGTCAAGGCCGAGATGGAAGCCTCGGGCCACGAGCTCACCGGCCTTCTGCTCACCTACCCGGTGCACCAGGCCTGCGACATTCTGTTCTGCAAGGGCAATGTGGTGCCCGTCGGTCGCGACCAGCTGCCACATATCGAGCTCACCCGCACCATCGCTCGCCGCTTTAACAACCGCTACGGCAAGGTATTTCCCGAGGTCGACGCGCTGCTGTCCGAGACCCCGCTGCTGCCCGGCCTTGACGGTCGCAAGATGAGCAAGAGCTACGGCAACGCCATCAATATCTCGATGACCGCCGAGGAGACGGCCAAGCGCATCAAGAAGAGCCAGACCGACTCCGAGCGCATGATCACGTTTGATCCCGAGAACCGCCCCGGTGTGTCCGGCCTGCTTTCCACGGCCGCCATCTGCACTGGTCGTTCCGAGGTCGAGATTGCCGAGGAGATTGGCATGGGCGGCTCCGGCCAGCTCAAGAAGTACGTGACCGAGGCCGTCAACGAGTACTTCGCCCCAATCCGCGAGCGTCGCCAGCGCTACGAGAACGACCTGGATTACGTCAAGGACGTGCTGCACGAGGGCAATCGTCGCGCCAACGAAATTGCCGAGCAGACCCTGGCCGAGGTTCAGGACGCCATGGGCATGGTGTACTAGGCAAAGCGCTTTCGCACAACATAGACGGTGAGGCTGATTCCTCACCGAAACAGGAACAGGCCCGCTGGCAGTTAGTTGCCAGCGGGCCTGTTCCCGAAGTACACCGTTGAATCGCACAGAGGGGAGGGATGCGAATCAAACTCAACAGGGCAGGCTTTTTCATCGCCTATTGCCTGCTCCGTTGCTGAAACCAATATAGTTCACCGTGGTTTACTTTCTAGCGTCAATATGCACTGCCATACCTTCTCCATAAGTTAGCTCCGGTAAACCTGCAACGGAAAACCGCCACAAAGGGGACAGGTACCTTTGTGGCGGG
>UROA01000172.1 GCA_900549355.1 uncultured Collinsella sp.
CGAGCGGGGGCTCCTATCTTTTTAGTGCCCTCGGATTGGGTCATAGTGTCTGTCGCTGCCAAAACATCGGCGTTATCTTCGTTTGTTGTTCTATTGGCTATGACAGTTCGTCGGCTATTTGGTGCTCGTAGAAGGCTTCGATTACGGCGTTAAAGTCGCGGGCGAAGTCTTCCATGGTTCCGCGCCAGGTGGCTCGGCTGGGCTTGCCTTGGCCCACATAGGCAGTCTGAATGCCGCAGGCGGGGCTGGGGAAGTCGCGTTTGGGGTCGTTGCCTACCATAAGGACCTCGTGCGGCTCGAGCCCCATCACCTGAAGCTGCTCTAGATAGTAGGTGGCATCGGGCTTGCAGCGGGTTGTGTTTCCCATGTGCGTGACGAGCTCAAAGGGGGCGTCGGCCAGATCGCCCCAACCCATGCGGCACTCGATGGCCCCCTGCGGAAAGCTGGGGTTGGTGAAGAGCGCGCAGCGCAGTCCTGCGTCCTGTACGGCCTGAAGCGCGGCGTGTGCGCCCGGCATGGCGTGGGCGTTGATGACATCGTCGTTCTTGTACGGAAGAACTTCGCGGTCGTAGTAGGTAAACGCCTCGTAGATAAGTGGGTCCGAGAGGCAAATGCCGCACCGGCGCTCAACCTCTTCTTGGTAGAACTCCAGATTGGTGCGATTATCCGTGCCGCTTCGGCGATTGGCGTTGAGGTCGACCAAGATGGTGCCGAGGCGTGCCATCGTGCCACCGTGGCTGCGGCGACCGATATCCGCGAGCATCGACGAGACATCCTTAAAATAGCGAAGGATGAACGCGTTGAGGTTGATGCTAAGAAGCGTTTCGTCCATATCGAAAACGACTGCTTTGAGCACGCGGGCACCTTTCTCGATAAATCGTTCCAGAATCGTTGGCTCCGGATACTTTACCTCAAAGGCGTATGGGCAAACTGCTTATCGTCAAGTTGTGGAGACGGTTGTCCATAAGATTACGAAAAAGTCTCCACACGAGTAAAAAAACGCAGTTCACGCTTGAAATCGAACCCATTTCCCCGTAACCTATACGAACGTGATTGCATAAGCGTCACATTAGTATCTGTCGGCTCCCGAGTGTTCCTAAACGTTGTGTGCTTGTCGCACCCTTCTGTAGGTCCTAGCAATCGGGGCCCCGTAGTTCGAAAGGGGTCCACCTTTGAGTGAGATTCAGAACTCGTCCATTTTCTCTCTTGACGATGTCAACGAGGAGGAGATGAACAACCTCATCGACGGTACGATTACCGACTTTGATGAGGGCGATCTCGTTAACGGCACTGTCGTTAAGATCGAGCATGACGAGGTGCTCGTTGACATCGGATTTAAGTCCGAGGGCGTTATCCCGGTCCGCGAGCTGTCCATCCGCAAGGACGCTAACCCTGCAGACATCGTTGCACTCGGTGATCCCATCGAGGCTCTGGTTCTCCAGAAGGAGGACAAGGACGGTCGTCTGGTCCTGTCCAAGAAGCGTGCCGAGTACGAGCGTGCTTGGAACCGCATCGAGGAGAAGTTCAACTCCGGCGAGAACGTCGAGGGCGAGGTTATCGAGGTTGTCAAGGGCGGCCTGATCCTCGACATCGGCCTGCGTGGCTTCCTGCCCGCTTCCCTCGTCGACCTCCGTCGCGTCAAGGACCTCACCTCCTACATGGGCACCCGCATCGAGGCCCGCGTCATCGAGATGGACCGCAACCGCAACAACGTCGTCCTCTCCCGTCGCGTCGTGCTCGAGGAGTCTCGTAAGGCCGAGCGCTCCGAGATCCTGTCCAAGCTCAAGTCTGGCATGCGTCTCCAGGGCACCGTTTCCTCCATCGTCGACTTCGGCGCCTTCGTCGACCTCGGCGGTATCGACGGCCTCATCCACATCTCCGAGCTCTCCTGGAACCACGTCAACCATCCTTCCGAGGTTGTCAAGGTCGGCCAGGAGGTCGAGGTCGAGGTTCTCGACGTCGATCTCAACCGCGAGCGCATCTCCCTGGGTCTCAAGCAGACCACCGAGGATCCTTGGCGCGCACTGGTCAAGAAGTACCCCGTCGGCGCTATCGTCGAGGGCACTGTGACCAAGCTTGTCCCGTTCGGCGCTTTCGTCGACCTGGGCGAGGGCATCGAGGGCCTGGTGCACATCTCCGAGATGGCCAACAAGCACGTCGATCAGCCTTCTCAGGTCACCCACGTGGGCGACAAGGTTCAGGTCAAGGTCATGGAGATCGACCTCGACCGTCGTCGTATCTCCCTGTCCATGAAGTCTGCTGCTGAGACTCTGGGCGTCGAGATCGAGGTTACCCCGCTGCCTTCCGAGAAGAAGGACGAGGAGACCGACGCCGAGTAAATCGGTTTGACGATCACTTGTTTTAAGGGATCCGTCCGCAACGGACGGGTCCCTTTTTGCATTTGTTGCTGAGGTACGCGATGCTGCCTGTGCGCAATGCTGTCCTGGCTGTTCGCAGACTATTGGGTTGTCGGTGCATGAAAAATGCCGACATCCCGCCTCGGGGAGGAGGCGGGAACACACCGAGTAGACGGAGGGGTGCGGAGCGCGGTCGCGTCTCGACTGACGACGTTGCCCATCGACAACCCTATTGTACTGCATGGCGTGGTTCTTGGTTTATCGTGTCGAACGCTTGTGTTGTGCCATTGCCTGCGGCAACGGTGTGCTACACTCTTGCACTGCTGAGTGGGCCAGACGGTTGCGCGATGTGCTGCTTGCAGCACGCGTGAGGAAAGTCCGGGCTCCAGAGGGCGGGATGCCGGCTAACGGCCGGGCGGAGTGATCCGACGGAAAGCGCCGCAGAAAAGAAGACTCCCACCTGCGCCGCAAGGCGTAAAGGGAAAAGCTGAAACGGTGGTGTAAGAGACCACCAGCGTCGTGGCAACACGGCGGCTTGGCAAGCCCCATCCGGAGCAAGCGCGAATAGGAACGCTATGGGCCGGCCCGGTCCGCGTTCGGGTAGCGTGCGTGGAGCTGCACGGTAACGTGCAGACAAGATAAATGACCGTTCACGACAGAACCCGGCTTATAGGCCCACTTGGCATTTTTGTTACCCTGACAATTCATATGGTGTTTGCCGTATTATTGAGGCTGTTTGTTGCTTCGCTTTATTTTGTTGAGGGGCTTTGTTGGACAGCTATTTTACTCTGCAATCGAATATTGAGGCTTCGGGCGAGTTTGTGGACCGCAAGAGCCGGTTTATTGCCCAGCTGGTCCATATTGAGTCCGAGGATGAGGCGAATGCCTTTATCGAAATGGTTCGCAAGCGTCATTACGACGCTCGACACAATGTTCCCGCGTGGATTTTGGTCGATGGACGCGAGCGCCAGAGCGATGATGGTGAGCCGAGCCGCACGAGCGGTATGCCGACGCTTGAGGTGCTGCGCGGCGCGGGGCTCAAAAATGTTTGCTGCGTAGTGACGCGCTATTTTGGTGGCACGCTGTTGGGGCCTGGTGGCTTGGTGCGCGCCTATACCGCGGCGACGCAGGCGGCGGTGGCAGCTGCTCGGGAGGCTGGGCAGATCGTCGAGATGACGAGCGTCGTGCCGGTTGATGTGCATGTGGCCTATCCACAGTATGAGCAGGTGCTTCGCTTGGCCCAGGATTCGGGTGCCAAGGTTTCGGATACCGATTACGCGGATACCGTGA
>UROA01000173.1 GCA_900549355.1 uncultured Collinsella sp.
AGCCGGAACGCGCTAGGGTGTCACCCTTACACCAACATTTTCGACGCGATCCGAAGCCGCGCATCATGGAGCCGAACGCTTTGACATCGTAGGTGTCTGAGAGCTTGAAATGAATGACGTTGTGGCCCATGGCACGCAGGTTCGCGTCGCGCATGAGGGCAGCTCTATAGGTTTTTGCCGCAGTATGTTCCGGATCATTTTGGGCATCGTTCTCAAACTTGCCTAGTCCATGCAGCTCGGCCAGCATCCAAGAGCCGTTTGGCATCTGCCAGCCGTAATCTGCCAAATAATAGCCGGCGTTTCCCGGTCGAGTGATTTCAACCTGAAGTTCGGGAGCGGCAACTCCCGCCAGAATCATTGCCGCCCGTGCTTCGGATTCTCCGCCGTTATCCGATCTGCCATCCATGTGTTCAAAAACGTCAAATGCGCGCGCAATGCCGTGCAGTCCGCGGCAGTTCGCTTGTGCATATGCACGCAATTCTTCACGCTCGACACCGTACTCACGAGCCAACCCGTCGACATAGCCTAGTGCATATCGAAAAGCGCTCGTTCGAGCGATGTCGACCACCGTGCGATATGGATCCGTTAACGTAAACGGGCCGAGCTGCCATACGTCGCCCGGCCGCCAGCGTCGGTATTCAACGAATTCGTACATATCGCGTCTGGTGGAACGCGGCAGCAGCACTTGCACCTTGTCGAGAAGCGAATATGCAGAACCGATGCCATAGAGCAGTGCCGCCGTTGCTCCACAAAACACGGCATCCGGTTCAACGACCGCAATAGCGGATGCCAATTGAAAGATGCGATCTTCGACGCCGAGGTCATTCCAATACGCGGGATCAGCGTAGACATGGTTGTAGAGTCGAATAATCATCTCTTTTTGCATGAGCGCGTAGGCACAGCGTTCATCCCATTTTTTGGTAGCTACAAACAGGTGCCCGCCATGATGGGCCTCGAATAACCGGAAGAACAGCTCTGCTTGCGGTTTGGAACAGAGTTTATCATGGCTCATTTTCGACCCCATGGTCTCGAGGGGGAGTGAATGACACTACGCTATCCCATATTTGGTCCGCCAGACCTTGCCATGAACTGACCAAAAGCTTGACGGGGCAGGTCAGAGCCATGAGTCAGAGCCAAACATATCGGCAAACGGTTGATTAGTGCCCCTCGGCGGTATTAAAAACCACCCTTACAGAAAGTTGCGGTGAAATAGTTCCTGAAAAGCTCGAATAAGCCTAAATCCAGGAACTATTTCACCGCAACTTAGGAGGGGATGGGGCTGAGAGGCGGGCGATGCCGTTGCCTGCCGGTTAGCTGCGGGGCGGTGGCGGAGCTTGTCGATGGTGGAGTCGGTGCTGCGGCTGCGGGATTCGGCGGCGCGGTCGCGGGCGTCGGCGGCGGTTTGGCGCTGGCGGCGGTAATCGATCATGCCTTGGATGATGGGCTTGCCAAAGCTCACGACATCATCGTTGTAGATGGCGGTTCGGGCTGCGAGGAGGCAGTCGGTAAAGTCCATATGGGTCTTGCCAAAGAGTTTGACGGCAAGGGCGACAACGGTGGGCTCGTCGACCATGACGTCATCGAGCAGCCTTCTCATGGCCGTAGCAATCTCAACGCGGGGAACCTTATAGACGTCGCGCAGCGTGACCACGACGCGCGTGATGATCTCGGGGTAGACGCGAGCGGTGCGCGTGGCGATGACCTTGGCGGCGCGCGGTGACAGAACTTCGTCGTCGTCAAGCAGGTAGCGTAGGATGACGGTCTCGTCGATGATGGTGCTACTCATGGATATCTACTTCCTCGGGACCCAAAATCGAATCGTCGCTTTCTGTGGCAAGGTACTCAATCCAGGCATTGCGCTCCTCGGAGCGGCGATTGGGGTCCCCATATGCTTTGAGCGATCCATAGGCGGCGGTGCCGTCCTTTGAGCGCACGGCGACCGGCTGAAAGGGAAGCTTGCGCATCAAAATGCTCTGCGCGACAAATAAGCGGACAGCCTCGGCGAGCGATGTGCCCATGGCATCGTAGAGATGCTCGGCATGCTGCTTGTCTTCCTCGCGAATGCGCACCTGCAGGATGGCTCTTTTTTGAGTCGATGACATCACTGGCCCCCTTAATGAGCGTGCAATATAGTCGGTCGAATGCGGCACGTGCCGATACCTGAGCATCTTATAACTATTACTTTATTTCGCTCAAGTAAATAACCATTAACACGAATACAAGCGTAGTACATCCAAAATGAGAGTGCGTAAAAATCTCAGAGGTGTACGCATGTAATACACTCACCTTTATAGCTTCTAGAGAATAATTCCAACCTGCCAAAACCCCTGCAATACACTCGTATTGCAGGGCCTATGCTTAAGTTTGCCCCCTGCAACTGCGTATATTTGACCTGTATATCGTTGGAGGAATTCTATCGAAGTGCCTGTTTCGCCGCATGCGCTCGATACGCCGATGCCGGACCACGGGCGGTCCGGGGCAACGTCGACAGGGTCTCTCCGGCATGGGATTCAGGAGGGAGTGAACAACATGGGTAATAAACGAGTCGTGGCTGATTCTTCACGCTGCATTGGGTGCCAAACCTGTATGGCGGCGTGCATCGAGGCACACGATATCCCCGGCAACATCGCCGCACCTCGCTTGCGTGTAACGCGCACCTACGAGATTTCCGCGCCGGTGGCATGTCACCACTGCGAGGACGCTCCGTGCGCCAAGGCCTGCCCCACGGGCTCCTTGTTCTTTGATCCAAAGAACCATCGCATCGGCGTCAACGAGGACAACTGCATCGGCTGCAAGAGCTGCGTTATGGCATGCCCCTTTGGCGCCGTGAGCGTGGCGACCACGCAAGTCCCCGTCTTGATGGGTGACGTGCGAGTGGGTTCGCAGACTAAGAGCTTCGTGCTCAAGTGCGACCTGTGCGTGGACCGTCCCGGCGGTCCGGCGTGTGCCGAGGCGTGCCCGACTAAGGGCCTCACCCTGGTAGACGAGGAGCGTTTGGCGGAGCTGACCGCCGAGCGTGCCCGCGCCACCATCGAAAACGAGGCGTAAGCGTCGGGCGACAGGCCCAATGATTGTCAAATAAGTACCGAGCATTCGGTAGCAGAGAAAGGAAGGAGGGTGTCATGGAGAAGCATAAAGTGATCTGCCCGTACTGCGGCGCCGGTTGCCAGTTTAACCTCTTGGTCCAAAACGGCCAGGTCGTGGGTACCGAACCGCTCAACGGCATCACCAACCAGAGCGAGCTGTGCCTTAAGGGCATGAGCGGCTACGACTTCATCAACGACACCAAGATCTTGACTCCTCGCGTACTGCACCCGATGATCCGCCGCACTAAGGGCGCGGATCTTGAGCGCGTAAGCTGGGACGAGGCACTGGATTTCACCGCATCTAAGATGCAGGCCATAATTGACGAATATGGTCCTAACGCTGTCATGACCACCGGCTCTTCGCGAGGCGGCGGCAATGAGGCGAACTACGTCATGCAGAAGTTTACGCGTGCGTGCATCGGCACCCACAGCGTGGACAACTGCGCCCGTACTTGATGGAGTGGGTATGATGAATTGGACACCTATTTAAGAGCGAAAGGTGGAGTGGGTATGATGAATTGGACACCTATTTAAGAGCGAAAGGTGTTCAAGAT
>UROA01000174.1 GCA_900549355.1 uncultured Collinsella sp.
AGTGCCTCGCACGAAGAAGCGAACGGGAAGCGCCTGCGACGGCTGTCAAGAAGGAAGGGCCGGGCGGACGGGAAGGAAGACAGAACGGGCGATGGTATCCCCGAAGCGGGCGGAAGTTTCGGCCGCATCTTTGCGAAACACAATTTAAAATCTACCGATATGAGCAAAATAGCCAAGCATCTGACGGATCTGATCGGCGGCACGCCGCTGCTGGAACTGTCGAACTACAGCCGTGAGCACGGCCTGAAGGCGACGTTGATCGCCAAGTTGGAATATTTCAACCCGGGAGGAAGCGTCAAGGACCGCATTGCGCTGGCGATGATCGAAGACGCCGAGCGAAGGGGCATTCTGAAGCCCGGGGCCGAGATCATCGAGCCCACGAGCGGCAACACCGGCGTCGGCATCGCCTCGGTGGCGGCGGCTCGCGGCTACAAGGTGATCATCACCATGCCCGAGACTATGTCCGTCGAACGCCGCAAGCTTATGCAGGCATATGGCGCACAGCTCGTGCTCACCGACGGTTCCAAGGGCATGAAGGGCGCCATCGCCAAGGCCGACGAGCTGGCAAAAGAGATCCCCAACTCCTTCATCCCCGGCCAGTTCGTCAACCCGGCCAACCCCAAGGCGCACATCGCCACCACCGGCCCCGAGATCTGGGAGGACACCGACGGCAAGGTCGACATCTTCGTCGCCGGCGTCGGCACCGGCGGCACCGTGACCGGCGTGGGCGAGTTCCTTAAGGAGCAGAACCCCGAGATTCAGGTCGTCGCCGTCGAGGCCGCTACCTCCCCGGTGCTCTCCAAGGGCCAGGCCGGCCCGCACAAGATCCAGGGTATCGGCGCCGGTTTTGTGCCCGACGTCCTCGACACCCAGGTCTACGACGAGATCATCCCCGTCGAGAACGACGACGCCTTTGCGACCGGCCGCGCCGTGGGCCACAAGGAGGGCGTGCTCGTGGGCATTTCGTCCGGCGCCGCCGTGTGGGCCGCGCTGCAGCTGGCCAAGCGCCCCGAGAACGAGGGTAAGACCATTGTGGCGCTGCTCGCCGACACCGGCGAACGCTACCTGTCCACGGCGCTCTTCCAGGACTAGAGCTTCTCGTTCTTAGAACGAGTCCAGGGCACGCCAGTCTCTCCTCTCTTCTGGCAGCCTGAGTCCATCTCGTTAGGGTGTCCCACGAGACGTCCGAACTTGCTACAATGTCTGCGGCGCGGAACCAGCCTCCCGCGCCGCTTTTCTTTTTTGGCCACATGCCACCAAGGAGAACCTCCCCATGCACAACAAGCGTGTGCTCGTCGCCATGAGCGGCGGCGTCGATTCCAGCGTGACCGCGTACCTGCTCAAAAGCCAGGGCTACGAATGCGTCGGCGCCACCATGCGCCTCACCTGCCCCGCACCCGATCCCGTCACGGGCATGAGTAAGGTCGACCGCGACATCGCCGATGCAAAGGCCGTCGCCGAGCGCCTGGGGATACCTCACCATGTGCTCGACCTGCAGCAGACCTTCGACCGCAATGTTATCGAGCGCTTCGTGACCGCCTACCAGGAGGGACTGACGCCCAACCCGTGCATCATCTGCAACCGCCACATTAAGTTTGGCGCGTTGCTGAATGCGGCACTGAATATGGGCTGCGACTACATCGCCACAGGCCACTACGCCAAAACGAGCCAAGCGTCCGACGGCACTTGGCAGCTGCACCGCGGCGAGGACCCCAAGAAGGACCAGAGCTACTTTTTGTATTCGCTCACGCAAGAGCGGCTGTCGCGCACGATCTTTCCGCTGGCTGGGTTGGACAAAGAGCGCGACGTGCGCCGCATTGCCGCCGAGCAGGGCTTCATAAACGCCAAGAAGGCCGAGAGCGAAGACATCTGCTTTATCGCGGACGGCGACTACGCGGGCTATATCGAGCGCCGCTGCGGACATCCCTCTGCACCGGGCGACATTGTGTGGCGCGACGGCAGCGTGGTCGGACGTCATAACGGCGCACTGCGATACACCATCGGCCAGCGCAAGGGCTTGGGCGTCGCGATGGCGCATCCCGTGTACGTAACGGGCGTCGATGCCGCCAACAACATTGTGCATCTGGGCGAGGCCGAGGACCTGACGGCCGCAGCGCTCACGGCCAACGACTGGATCTGGAGCGCCCCTGCCGACCGCATGAAGGCAGAGCTCACGTCCGGCGGCATTCGCGTGGGCGCCAAGTACCGCTACCGTCAAAAGGACCAGGCAGCGACCCTTACGCGTGACGAAGACGGGCAAATGCTGCTAACTTTTGACGAGCCGCAACGAGCCATCGCCCCCGGCCAAGCCGTTGTAGTCTACCGCGGCGATATCGTCCTCGGCGGCGGCACGGTGACTGGCGCACTTAAGTAGCCCCATCCCCTTCATAAATTGCGGTGAAATAGGGACTGCTTATGCGTTTCAAATGCAAAAACAGTCCCTATTTCACCGCAACGCACAAGAGCGCCCCTGCCGGCAACGTTATGCCGGCTAGTGCGCTCTTAACTTGCCACGCGCTATAAATGCGCCTAACGCCGCACGTAGGCGCGGACGAGTTCGTAGGTGTTGCGCACACCGTCGATGTGGCTGCGCTCGTAGTTGTGGCTCGCATACCCGCCGGGGCCGATCAGACCATGGCGGACGTCGTAGCCGGCAGAGAGCGTGGCTTCGACGTCCGAACCGTAATGCGGATACACGTCGATAGCGTAATCGAGCTCAAGCTCGCGCGCGATATTGGACAGCGCCGTCACCAGGTCGTAGTTGTACGGACCGCCCGAATCCTTGGCGCAGATCGACACCATGTGCTCGGTGCAGCCTAGGTCGTCGCCCACGCAGCCCATGTCAACGCTGATCATCTCGCGCGTGTCGGCCGGCACGAAGGCGCCGCCGTGGCCCACCTCCTCGTACACGGTAAAGAGCAGCGAAACCTTACGCGAAAGCGTCACCTCGCCAGCGGCGACGGCACGCGCCAAGCCCAACAAAATGGCGGCCGACAGCTTGTCATCCAGGAAGCGGCTCTTGATGTAGCCGCTCTCCGTCACCGTGGTACGCGAATCCATAGCGATGATGTCGCCCGTCTGAATACCCAGCTCAAGCACGTCGTCCTTGCTATCGACGTTCTCGTCGAGCAAGATCTCCATGTTCTTCTCGATGGTCTTGACCGGCTCATCGGCCACGTGCGCCGAAGGCTCGGTATTGAGGACCACACCCGTGTAGACATTGCCGTCGCGCGTGTAGACGGTGCAGTTCTCGCCATCGGCCGTAGACCATTGATGCCCACCGAGCGTCGTGGGGCGCAGGCGGCCATTGTCCTTAATGGAACGCACCATGGCGCCCAAGGTATCGACATGGCTCGCCAACACAAGCGGCTCACCCTCGCCACCAAGCTCAACGAGCACGTTGCCCTTATTAGAACGCTCAGGCCCAAACCCCATATCGCGCAGGGTCTCCATCAGATAATCAGTAGCCGCACGAGTAAACCCCGTAGGCGAAGCAATCGAGGTAAGCGCCTTCAGCTGGTCAGTAATATAGGAGAGCGTAGAATCCATCTTGGACACCAAAGTCACCCTTTCATATCGAATTAAACCCACAGCAACAATACCACCGCGAACCATCTTTT
>UROA01000175.1 GCA_900549355.1 uncultured Collinsella sp.
CGAAGGAGCCGGCGGCGGCGAGCCGCGGCGTCCGCATGGACGTGTTCGCGCGGGAGGGAAGCCGCGTGTTCGACATCGAGATGCAGGTCTCCCCCGAGGACCGGATAGGGCGCCGGATGCGCTACTACCAGGCGGCGATCGACGCGACGGAGCTGGGCCCCGGGGAAGATTACGGGCTGCTCCCGGAGAGCTTCGTCGTGTTCTTCTGCGCGACCGACCCCTTCAGGGCGGGCGAGGCCGTCTACTCGATCGAGCGGGTCTGCTTGGAGGCCCCGGAGCTGGTCGCGGGGGACGACTCGCACTGGCGCGTGTTCAATGCGTCGGCCGCCGAGGATGTCGCCGACCCCGACCTGCGCGATTTGCTACACTACGTGGCGACGGGGCGGCCCGAGGGCGCGCTGTCCCGAGAGATAGACTCCCTCGTGGAGGAATACAACCGTGACCGGGAGTGGGTGACCAAGGTGCTGACCTACGAGCAGGATACCGAGATGCGCTGCCGCCGGGCAGAGGCCAGGGGCATGGAGCAGGGCATGGAGCAGGGCATGGACAGGCTGGGAACTCTCGTCGGCCTCCTTCTGGACGCGGGGCGCCTCGACGATGCCAGGCGGGTTTCCGAGGATGCTGCCTATCGCGATGAAATGCTCGCGGAGTTCGGGCTGAAAGCGAGCGAGTAGACAACGGGAAAGCGTCGCGGAGAGTTGCCCTCCGCTGCGAATGCTATCGGCCTGGTATGAAACTATCACCTTAAAATTATTGAAAACGTGCTAGTATATTAAATACATTATGAGGTTACCGTACCGCAGCGGAGAAGAGGCGGCCGTGTGGGCGCCTGCAGGATCACGCAAAAAGCGGCTTTCTGGGCGGATGGGAGCATGCTATGCCTATTGTGTCGAAGTTGAAGGTGGTCATGGCCGACCGCGACATCAGCGTCAACGAGCTGTCGGAGAAGGTGGGGCGTTCGGCGGTGAACCTCTCCCACTTGCGCTGCAATCGCTCAAAAGGTATTCGGATCTCGCTGCTGGAGGATTTGTGTCGCGAGCTGCACTGCCAACCGGGCGATTTACTCGTGTACGAGCCGCCCGCTCGCGAGGAGCAGGACTGACCGAGCCGGCGGGTGTCGCCGAGGCGTCTTTCGTCATCTTTCCTTTAAAAAGACACGGGAAAGATGCTTAAGAGCTTGTACGAGCCTTTCGCTCGCTCGCTCGCTCGATTGATGGGGGGCGAGAGGAAGTTCTTCGCCTTAGAAGTTGATGAGGGCGCCCAAGGGAACATCGAGGGCATCGGCGATTTCGATATATTTGGCGATGCCCGTGTTGTGCTTGCCGGCCTCGATGCGGGCGATGACGGCTTGGTCGGTGTGCACCATGAGGGCAAGCCTTTGCTGGGAAAGGTTCTGGGCAATGCGATGCGCCCTGATCTGCTGACCAAGCGAGTGAATGCGGGCTTGCACCTTTTCCTGTTCGTCGTTCATGGGGCCAAGAGTACGTTGATGACGAATCAGTCATAGGTCATATATGACATAACTCGGCAATTTCTGAAGAATGGGCGCACGGGAAGAGTGGCTGCCTGGCGTCTGCGCGATATGCGTTTCTGCCCGCAGTGGTCTGCACGACGGTTTGCGGTTCAGCGGGAGAGGGTTCGGGTAAGCCCCTATGCTCGCGCCTCAGCACTGAGCTAATTCTTTGATCTTGGAAGGCTGACGCTGCGTTGGCGAGGGACTTCGGGTAATATGTATCCGTTTACAAGATCCTGCCGACGAAGGGATGTACTCGATGGCGAACGAATACAAGTACGATCGCGTGCTGCTCAAGCTATCTGGCGAGGCGCTCGCCGGCGATCAGGGGTACGGCATTGACCCGCGAGTGGTCGATGACCTTGCCGAGGAGATCGCCGAGATCGTTCACGATGGCGTGCAGCTGGCTGTGGTTGTCGGCGGGGGCAACATCTTCCGCGGTTTGGCCGGATCGGCCGAGGGCATGGATCGCTCCCAGGCCGATTACATCGGCATGCTGGCCACGGTGATGAATGCGCTCGCTCTGCAGGACGCCTTCGAGCGCCACGGCATGCTCGGCGTTGAGGTTGGCCTCAAGATAACGAAGCACGCCCTGGACGAGGGATTCAGGGGCGGAGGCACCCGCCGTGATGCCCACGCATGCAACGCCCTCGAACCACTTGGGATCGATGTGCTCGGCCGTGTCGATCAGATAGGCGCGGGCCCCCTCGCGTTCGGCCACTTCGCGCAGACGATTGGAGTTGGAGCTTGTGGCGGAGCCGATCACGAGCACGATGTCGACGCCCGAGCGGGCGAGAAGCTTGACGGCCTCCTGGCGATTCGTCGTGGCATAGCAGATGTCCTGGCGCTTGGGTTCCTGAATGAAGGGGAAGCGGTGCCTGAGCGCGTCGATCACGGCCTGACTGTCATCGGCGCTGATCGTCGTCTGGGTGACATAGGCAAGCGAGTCATCGTTCGTGTAGGGCAGCGCTGCTACGTCGGCGGTGTTCTCGACAAGCTCGATGCCGCCGTCGACCTGGCCCATCGTGCCCTCGACCTCGGGGTGACCGGCGTGACCGATCATCAGCACGGTGCGTCCTTCGGCGCGCATGCGGGCAACCTCGCGATGCACCTTGGTGACAAGCGGACAGGTGGCGTCGAAAACGCGGAAGCCCCGGCGCTCCGCCTCTTCAGACACCGCCCTCGGCACGCCGTGGGCCGAGAAGACGACCGTCGCACCCTCGGGCACCTCGGCAAGATTGTCGACGAAGACCGCGCCGCGCTCACGCAGACTGTTGACGACCGTGCGGTTGTGCACGATCTCGTGCCTGACATAGATGGGCGCGCCGTAGATGGCAAGCGCACGCTCAACGATCGCGATGGCGCGCGTGACGCCCGCGCAGAAACCGCGCGGCTGGGCAAGGAGAACCTTCATGAATGTCATTTCCTCGTGACTGACTTTGCTTGCCGGAGGCCGCAGACGCTGCCTGACGGAGCGCATATGCCTGCCGCAGTCCCTCCTAAGAGGTCGCAGGCACGCGTGCGGACGAAAAATTTTCCATTAAGTCTAAAGTTTTTTGGGAAAATCCGCACACGCATCAAAAAAAACGGGTAGAATGCGCTCCACGCTCAAATCTGCGCACTGCCGACTCCCTGTACTGACACAGTGGGGCGTCAGCCTGCCATGTGGTGTCATGCACTGCAGAGACAGGTGGCATGCGAACATGAGGAGGCGTATAATTTCTCTTTTATGCGCTCGCGTGGCTGCCCGAGAGGGACCGGCCTGCGAGATGTTTTATTTTCATTTCACTGGAGTTAGAGATGGCACGAGTGTGTCAAGTCACCGGTAAGGCGCCGATGGTCGGCCATCACGTCTCGCACGCGAACAACAAGACCAAGCGTCGTTTTATGCCCAATCTGCAGTACCGCCGTTTCTGGGTTGAAAGCGAAAACCGTTGGGTTCGTCTGCGTTTGACGACGGCTGGCCTTCGTACGGGTGGTAAGATTGGGATTAATCGAATGC
>UROA01000176.1 GCA_900549355.1 uncultured Collinsella sp.
GCGCTGGAATGCCACCCCGGGAACGACCGATCCCGCCCCCCCCTGCCATGGACATGGAGGCAGGTGCCACAGCCGACAGGATCTCCTCATGGTAGTCGGGCTCGCTTTGCGACTTAACGAACTCGACAATCTCGTTGATCTCGTCATCCGAAACAAAGCAGCCCTGGATACGACGGGGCTTGCCCCAGTCGACCTTTGAGAACAGCATGTCACCCAAGCCGGTGAGCTTTTCGGCACCCATCTGGTCGATGATGACGCGGGAGTCGATGCCCGTTGCGACGTTGAAGGCGATACGGTTGGTAATGTTTGCCTTGATGAGACCCGTCACCACGTTAGAGCTCGGACGCTGGGTCGCCACGATAAGGTGGATACCGGCGGCACGGCCCAGCTGGGCGATACGCACAATCGACGCCTCGACGTCCTTGCCGGCAACCATCATCAGGTCCGAAAGCTCGTCGATGATGATGACCAGGTAGGGCATCTTTTGCGGCGGGTTATCGTAATGCTCAAACTCGCCGGCGGCCTGCTTTTCGTTATAGGTCGAGATCTTGCGCACGTTCAGGCGCTCGAAGACCTTCAGGCGGCGCTCCATCTCGGACACCGCCCACTGCAAGGCACTCGCGGCCTGCTTGGGCTCGGTCACTACGGGCACGTAAAGATGCGGAAGGCCGTTATAGCCTGCGAGCTCGACGCGCTTGGGGTCGACCATGATCAAGCGAACGTCCTCGGGGAGCGCGCGCATGAGCAGGGTCGTGATGATGGAGTTGATCATGACCGACTTACCGGAACCCGTGGTACCGGCGATCAGCAGGTGGGGCATCTTGGCGAGGTCGGCGACAACCGGCGTGCCCTCGGCATCGCGGCCGATGGCCAGCTCGAGCGGACCGCCCTTCACATAGGGCAGCACGTCGCCCAAATTGACGTTTTGGCGCTTGCGATTGGGAATCTCGATGCCCACGAGCGAGGTGCCGGGGATCGGGGCAAAGATACGCACCGACTGGGCAGCGAGCGAAAGCGCGATATCGTCCTCGAGGCTCGAAATCTTACTCACGCGCTCGCCCTCGCCGGGCTGAAGCTTAAAGGTCGTAACCGTGGGACCGGCGATCCAGCCGACCACGCGGGCACTGCGGCCAAACTCAAGCAAGGTGGATTGCAGTGACTCGGCAGTCTGTTCCAGCTCCTTGTCAGATGACGCGGAGGACGCCGACTGCGGGTTGGCGTGCAGGATCTCGAGCGGCGGAAGCTTGAGGCCGTCCTCTTCTTCGCCCTCGTTATCTGCGGCGCCGCCGTCCGCTCCCCCATCGCTAGCCGCAGCCGATTCGACAGCACTCGAGGCAGACGCATTGGCAACATTGGGATGCTTCAAGAAGTCAGGGATCTGAGGTGCTGCCGAAACAGGATTCACGGCAAACGGCGGCTCGGACTCGTCGATCTTATCGGGGTCGTCTTCCATCGAAAGTTGACCGGTTACCTGGTCGTGCTTTGCATGGCGGCGCGGCAGCAAAGTTGTCTTTGCGGTCTCAATCGGAGCCTCGTCATCCTCGTCATCGCCCTCGGTGAGCTCAATCTCGCTATCGGACCAAGACGGGTCGGGCTCGCTTGTATTGAGCTTAGGCGCAGCCTTGCCCTTCTTTGCATGGCGGCGCGGCAGCAGCGTCGTCTTAGCGCGCTCAGTCTCAACCGACTCGGACACGTCGACAAACGGATTCTCGTCCTCGTCGTCATCGTCCAAAACCGGGTCCACATCGTTGCCCATAACCGTGGTCACGGCAGCATCGGAGCCCTTTTGACGAAGAATGCTCAGGTGCGGACGGGCAACGCCGGGCACCGACAGGGCTTCGTCGTCACCCCACGGGCTCGCGTTAACATCGGCGCGACGGCGCTCGGCAAAATCGGCCGCGCGGTCGCGAGCAGAGCGCAGCACGCCACCCACCGAAAAGCCGATGATGACAAAACCAACGACGGCCAGACCCAACAGGACCACCATCGCGATAGGCTTACCCAGGGCATTCTGCAGCGCACTCGCAATAAACGCACCGATGTAGCCACCCGAGGCGGACAGATTTTGCGGCGTGAACATAAGGTCACACGAGTCGCTCGTACCCGGCACCATCAGAGAAAGAATGGAGACAACGGCGATAAAGACCACGGCTCCGCCCGCGACCGAGCGAATGTTGAGCGGCGAGTCCTCGCCTAAAAAGAGCGTGGCGGCAAACAGCAAAATGACGATCGGCAGCACGTAGGCGCCCAGACCAAAGCCCAGGTGGTAGAAACCGGCAACCGCAGCCGTAACGGGTGCTGTTGCCGGAGAAATCACGGCAATGAAGGACGCAATCGCCAAAACGGCGATGACCACGCCGGCAATATCGCGGTTGGCCGAGGGCTCGACCAGGGGCTCAAAATCGTCGAAGTCGGCCTCGTGGCCCTTATTGGCACGAAGATGGGAACCGGCACCCTTAGCAGATGCCGGTTGGTTATTGGCCTTATTACCTTTGGCGTTTTGTGCAGATCCGCGCGCCAAACTAAACCTCCATGACGACCGGGATGATCATCGGACGGGTGCGCGTACGACTCCAGATAAAGTTAGAGAGCGAGTCGCGCACGGCCTTGCGAACGGCATCGGAGCCGCTGCTCGTAAAGCTGAACTTGCCCTTCTCGATCGTCTTCATGATGGACGCGGAGGCATCCTCAGAGAACTGGTCGTCGATGGCAAACGAGACGCCGCGGCCCGAGAACTCGATGGCCTCGATCTTCTTGTGCTTGAGCGAGACGATGGCAACAGCGGTAACCATACCGTCATTAGCGAGCTTCTGACGATCGCGCAGGACGATGGGGTCGGTATCGCCGATACGCAGGCCGTCGACGTAGACGACGCCGGACTCGACGGGCGTACCGCGCTTGACGATACCACCGCGCATCTCGAGCGTGTCGCCGTTATCGAGGATAAAGATATGATCGTCCTTGATGCCCATCTTGCGGGCCAGCTGGGCATGGGCGCGCAGATGCACGGCCTCACCGTGAACCGGCATAAAGTACGTGGGCTTGGCCATGGCCATCAGGAGCTTAAGCTCCTCCTGGCTGCCGTGGCCCGAGACGTGAACAAGAGCGCGGTTCTTATCCCACACGTCGCAGCCGAGCTTGGCCAGGCTGTTGACGACCTGCTGGACGGCTTTCTCGTTGCCGGGAACGGGAGTTGCCGAGAGGATGACGGTATCGCCCTCGTGGATAGAGAGCGTCTTGTGCTCGCCATTGGCCATGCGGGACAGGGCCGACAGCGGCTCGCCCTGCGAACCGGTGCACATGACGACGATCTTGTCGTCGGGCAGGTTATCGATATCGAAGGCATCGATGATATCGGCATCGTCGATGTTGAGGTAGCCCAGCTCACGCGCCACGCGGGTGTTCGTGAGCATGGAGCGACCGGTCACGACGACCTTACGGCCGCACTTGCGGGCGGCATCGCAGATCTGCTGCAAACGATGGATGTGGCTC
>UROA01000177.1 GCA_900549355.1 uncultured Collinsella sp.
TCGTCTTTGACGTCGATCACGACGCAGGTCACGTTGTCGTGGCCGCCGGCAGCAAGCGCCGCGTCCACTAGGTTGTCGACGCAGATTTGCGCGGTTGAGGACTGCGTGGCGATGTTCTCGATATCGCTATCGGGAATCATGCTCGAAAGGCCGTCGGAGCACAGGATCAGGCGGTCGCCTTCCTCGATATGCAGAGTGAAGTGGTCGGCATACATGGCGGGGTCCGAGCCCAGTGCGCGGGTGATGACCGAACGGTTGGGGTGGACGCGAGCCTCGTCTGCCGTGATCTCGCCAGCGTCCACGAGCTCCTCCACGTAGGAGTGGTCGCGGGTCACGCGGATGAGCGTGCCCTCGTGGAGCAGGTAGGCGCGAGAGTCGCCCACGTGGGCGATGGCGAGCGTGTCGTTTTCGATGTAGGCGCAGGTGGCTGTGCAGCCCATGCCGGGCTTGCCCAGGCCGTTCAGGGCCGCCTCGATTACGGCGGCGTTGGCTGCCTCGACGGCTGCGGCCAGGCGTGCTGCGTCGGCGGACTGTGGGGCCGTCTTGGCAATAGTCTCGACGGCGATGGAAGAGGCTACCTCGCCGGCAGCGTGACCACCCATGCCGTCGCATACGCAAAAGAGCGGCGACTGCACCAGGTAGGAATCCTCATTGTGCGGGCGCACACAGCCAACGTCGGAGCGGGCGCCCCACATGAGTTGCGTGGTGGTGCCGGCATCATAGGTCGAGTCGGTCTCGATGCGCTCCTCGGTCAGGGGCTCAAAGCTCATGGTCGAGCCGGGGTCTTTGAGCTTGGCCTCAACGGCAGCAACGTCGATCTCGGCGGTGTCACCGGGAGAGACGGTGTCGGTCTCGGCGTTTGATTCGGAATCACCGGTGTCCGGGGAGTCGGGCTCCTCGGAAACGCGGGCGGTCGACTCGTCGTCTTGCGGGCTGACGTCTATAGGCTCGGGCGCCGGCGTAGACGCGGGCGCAACCTCGGATGCCGGGGCTATGGGAAACGCCGGCGCGGCGGGCTCGGGTGCCGCAAACACCGCAGCGCTCTCGTTGATTGCCGCGGCGACGGGCTCTGCAAAGTGAGCCGGCGCCGGGGTTGCTTCGGGCGCTGTGGGCTGTTCCGCAGCATGTGCGCCGATGGGCGCCGCTGCGGCATCCTCTTCGTCCTCGTTATCGGCGAGATCCGAAATATCATGCGTTACATGCGAAAGAGGCAGGGAGAACACGGTGTCCTCGGGTTCCACGGGTGCGGAGCCCGCTGGAGCGGCGTGGGCCGACGCAGCTGTGGTGTTTGCGGCGGGCGGGGCGTGGCCGGCCGCCCCTGTGGCGGCAGCCGGTGCCTCGGTCATAGTTGCGGACTTGTTCTCCTCGTCGATCATCGACGGTTCACCTTCATGACCACATCGCCAATCTGGACTTCGTCGCCCTCGCGCAGCGTCGCGGGCTCCACGAGCTGGCGGCCGTTGACGAGCGTGCCGTTAAGCGAGTTGAGGTCCTCGATGATGAGCGCCGGGCCCTGTAGCGAAAAGCGCGCATGCGAGGCCGAGACGAACGGTTCGTTGATGCAGATGTCCGAAGACGGCGAGCGACCGACGATGACGGGGCCGAGCATGTCTACGTGGATGCCGCGGATACCGCGCGGACCCTTGTCCACATCGATCGTCCAGATAGCCGAGTCGCGGCGCTGTCCACGCACAAGTCCCACGCCGGTCTTCATGACGGCGAACAGGAAGATATAGAGCAGGGCGACCAGGACGATGCGGCCTGCAAAAAGGACGATATCGATGTTCATAAGCGACTATCCCCTAAATTCAAAGGTACTCAGGCCAAACGTCAGCAGATCGCCGTTGCGCAGCGGGCAGCGCGTAATGCGGCGGTTGTTGACGAGCGTGCCGTTGGTGGAATTGAGGTCCTCGATCGACCAATCCGAGCCCGTAAAGGTGAGCTGGGCGTGGCGGCGCGACACGTTGGGGTCGCGCAGGGCAATGTCGGAAACTGAGCGCTCGCGACCGATGGTCACCTGTGCGGAGGTGATGCTATGGCTCTCGCCGCTCACGACGTCGACGAGCTGGGCGAGCGGGCGCTGCGGGGCGCGAGTGCTCGCCATGTTGGAGGCGATGCCGGCTGCGGCGATTTGATAGCGGAAGGCTTTACGCGCCTGTTCGTCGGAGAGCAGCGAATCGGTGCCGTTGTTGTAGGCCAGCAGCACCTTATCCGTAGTGGCCCCCTCCTTGACGGTCAGGCCATCCTTGCCGTTCAAACCGGTGGCCGTCGAAGCCGAAACCGGTGCCGCCATATCGAGACTGCCGTCGGTCAGGGCCTTGCTGAGCGCATCGGCGTCGGAGTATTGCATAAATTCAACGACATTGCTGGCCGCTTTGGTGCCATGGTAGGTATCGCTGCGCGCCAGCTTCAGGGAATGGCCAGGCTGGAAATCGGCCACGGTGAATGGTCCGGAACCTATGGCCTTGCGTTGATAATCGGCACTGGACGACTCGGAATCGTAGACAATGCCGAGTCTGCCGGACAGCGCTCGCAGCAGCGTCGGATTGGGCTTGGCAAGCGTAATGACCACCGTGGTGGCGTTCGGATTGGCGACCGACGCCAGATCGCCCAATTCGTCGACGTCCGCCACCTTGTTGGTCACGTTCTGTTGCAACGACCACACGGCGTCCGAGGCGTCCAACGTATGGCCGTTCGAGAAGGTGACGCCCGATTGCAGTGTCAGGGTGACGGTCAGTCCGTCATCGGAAGTCTTCCAGCTTGTCGCCAGTCCCGGCTGAAGCTTGTTGTCTTGATCGACGGTCACTAATGTCTCATACACATTGTCGACGAGCAGGCGTTCGGCTGCCGCAGAGGAATCGGACCGAATATCCAAGGATTGCGGCATATCGTCGATGCCAATGGTCACATCGGCATCGAGGGATGATCCCGGCTGGAACCGGTTTTGCATGAACGTCCATCCCACAACCACGAGTGCGCCGAGTGCCACGGCGACTCCGAGAAAAATCCCCCACTTGGACCATGTATTGTCCCGCTTGCTGTGCTGCATGGTTTTCAGTCTAGCGGTGGATTCAGCCTAGAATCCGCAATTCACCATGATGAGGTATGAGTTAGCGCTTGGACGTGCTCTTGCCGGCGGGCGGCGCATAGCTAGGGCAGGTGTCGGACAGCGGGCAGTTGGCGCAGTCAGGGGTACGTGCGTGGCAGGTGGCCCGGCCGAACAGAATCAGTCGGTGGCTGAGATTCGTCCACTCTTCGGGCGGAAAACAGGAGGTGATTTCCTTCTCGATTTTCACGGGATCAGGGTGTGCGGACCGCCAATCCGACCGCCAACGCAGTCGTCCGGTTACGCGCATCACATGCGTATCGACCGGGAATCCGGGGATATCGAACGCGTTGCCGAGCACG
>UROA01000178.1 GCA_900549355.1 uncultured Collinsella sp.
AAGCCATGCGGGGGGAGCCGATGTTCCAACTGGGCGCAAGCCAGTTTGCCATCGCAAACCATCCGGCGCCGGCAATTGTCGCCCCCGTGCGCCCCGAGCTTACGGTCGAGGAGACCGAGCAGGAGATCCACATTCACTCCCTCAACGGCGAGCTGACCTTCAGCAAGGTCAACGGTACCGTGAGCGAGTGGAAGGCATCCGGCCGCGACGTCATGGCCTCTGGTCCCCAGGTTGGTTTTTGGCATCCGCTCGTCGACAACCACGCCCAAGAGTATGACTCCCTGTGGAAGGACAACTTCATCGATGTGATGCAGACGTCTACCCGCAAGGTTACTTGGAAGCAGGACGGCAATGTGGTCGTCGTTACCGTGAGCCAGCGTATCGCTCCTCCCGTCCGCGCGTTCGGCATGCGCGTCGAGCTCGTCTACACCGTGCTTCCGAGCGGTCGCGTCGACCTCAAGGTTTTCGGCGAGCCCTACGGCAATTACTCGGATATCATCCCGCGCATCGGCATCTCCTTCGAGGTCCCCGGTTGCGATCGTGCCGTTGAGTGGTATGGCCACGGCCCGGGCGAGAACTATCCGGACTCTCTGCGCGCCAACCCGGTCGGTCATTACCGCACTACGGTCGACGACATGTTTACGCCCTACGTTATGCCTCAGGACTGCGCCAACCGCGAGGGTACCCGCTGGGTTGCCCTGCGCTCCAGCCACGGTGACGGTCTGGTCGTGACGCGTCCGAGCGACGCCGCTTCCAACCCGTTCTCGTTCTCGGCATGGCCCTATAGCTGCGAGGCCATCGATAACGCCAAGCACGTCTACGACCTTGTCAAGGGCGATACGGTCACGGTCAACATCAACGACCAACTGCTCGGCCTTGGCTCGAACTCTTGGGGTTCCGAGGTGCTCGATTCCTATCGCACCCGTTTTGAGAGCTTCAGCTTTGAGGTGTCCCTGCGACCGCTGACGTCTGCCGATCTGGCTCAGGCGCTGGCACCCATTAAGGAGGCATAAGCCATGCATGTCTTTAACTCGCGCGCCGATTTCGACGCTCAGATGAAGTCCGTCAAGAAGTGGATGCGTACCGGACAGGCGCTCGATGGTGTTGCCGACCTGCAGCACGACGTGGCTTACTCCATCGGCGACTCGTTGGTGTACTGGTGGGTGAACGCCCACGAGGCGGCTACCGCCGATCTGGTCGGTCACCGTCGCTACCATGCCGTGCTCGCTCCGCTCGACGGCGACCTGACCGTCGAGGTTGCCCCCAAGGGAGGCCTCACCTGCACCCGCGCCTACAGCGATATCGATGATCGCGAGCGCTTTGAGGGTACGGGGGAGACCGTGACGATTCCCGCCGGCGGCGTTGCCGTCGTCGAAATTGACGAGGCATACCGTGTCGTGTCCGATGCCACGGATCCCCGCGTCGTGGTGCTGCACGTGACGGTTGAAGGATATTCCTTCCCCAACAAGTAGTATTCGTCCACCTGGACGTTTGCTTCGCGCCGTTAAAGGGGATGGCTTTGTTGACTCCCTTTTCCCCATTCCCCTTAGCAGGTGCGCCGTCCGTGTTTGCACTTGCAGTCCGGACGGTTTTAGATGAGATATAACGGATGATTGGGAGGGCTTATGAGCTCTGAAAAACGAGGAACGATCGGTTCGTTCGCTCTGCTGGGCATGACGGTCGCCGCCGTGTTCGGTATCAAGAACATCATCAACAACAACGCGGCCATCGGCTTGGCAGCTGCGCCGTCGTTCTTCTTCGCCACGCTTTTGTACTTTGTCCCCTATACCCTGGTTACTGCCGAGTTCGTCGGCCTTAACAAGGACTCCGAGTCGGGCGTGTACGCCTGGGTCAAGACCTCGATGGGCGGCCGCTGGGCGTTCCTGACGGCGTTTAGCTACTGGTTCGTCAACCTGTTCTACTTTGCGTCCGTCCTGCCCAATGTCATCATCTACGCGAGCTACGTGTTCTTTGGTGCCAATGCCGAGCTTTCGCAGCTGTGGATCACCATTATCGAGATCGTCGTCTTTGCTATCGCCACGTGGGTTTCGACCAAGGGCGCTAAGTGGATCGGCTCCATTTCCTCCTTCGGCTCGACCGCGGCTCTCGGCCTGACTGCCGTGTTCATCCTGCTGTCCCTGGCTGCTGCCTTTGGCGGCGTTGAGTTCGCTACGGCTCCTACTCCCGCTAACATGGCTCCCGACATGAGCAACTTCGCAACTATGTGGGGCTTCTTCGGTACGCTTGCCTGGATCATCCAGGGCGTTGGCGGCGCTGAGTCTGTCGGCGTGTTCCTTAACGACCTTAAGGGCGGCGTCAAGGCCTTCGTGCGCACCGTCGTTATCGCCGGCCTGACCATCGGCCTTCTGTATGCAGGCGCTTCGCTGCTGGTTAACCTGTTCATCCCCGAGGGCGGCGTTGCCATCTCCACCGGCATCTTCGATGTGTTCGGCGCTGTCTTTGCCCACTTTGGCATTCCTATGGAAGTGTCCACGCGCGTCATTGGCCTGATCCTTCTCGCCGCTACGCTGGGTTCCCTCATGATGTGGACCTCCGCTCCCATCAAGGTCTTCTTCACCGAGATCCCCAAGGGCGTCTTTGGTAGCAAGATCGTCGAGCTCAACGAGCACGGCATTCCTGCCCGCGCTGCCTGGCTGCAGTTCGCCATCGTCGTCCCCATCCTGATCATCCCGGCCCTGGGCTCTGGTAACCTCGACGACCTGCTCATGATCGTCACCAACATGACGGCTGCCACCGCTCTGCTCCCGCCGCTGCTGATCCTGCTTGCCTACTTTATGCTTCGCAAGAACTTCGACGCTGCTCCCCGTGGCTTCCGCATGGGCTCGCGCAGCTTTGGCCTGGTCATTGCTGCATTCCTGCTTGTGGTCTTCTGCTTCGTGCTTATCTGCGGCACCATTCCGCTCGATCAGCCGCTGTGGCTGACGCTGGTCTACAACGTTGGCGGTGTGGTTGTCTTCCTGGGCCTTGCCGTGATGTGGTACAACCGCTATATCAACCGTCTGCGCGAGACCGATCCCGAGGCCGCCGAGAGCGAGCTGCGCCCCTCCGTCCTCGACATGATGGAGTAGCGGCTAGGATTAATCTGCGGCTGTGGAATAAATCGATTCCCTTTCCTAAGGAGGGGCTTTACGAGGCCCCTCCTTTTGTGCTTTGGGGCATGGTTTTGGACCCCGTGGTCAAAAAATGCCAAATATGAGTACTGTTGCAAAATAAGTGCCATATCTATCGGCCGGTTTTAAGCAAAAATGAGCTCAAAATCAATTTATCTAACCCCCTTTAAAGGGCGTTTGATGGCTTTCAACCTCTTCGAAGGTGGCGCGCGCAGACGTGGTGT
The DNA here is from genome assembly GCA_900549355.1 of uncultured Collinsella sp. Taxonomy (GTDB): domain Bacteria; phylum Actinomycetota; class Coriobacteriia; order Coriobacteriales; family Coriobacteriaceae; genus Collinsella. The sequence continues at coordinate 3,356 of UROA01000178.1, forward strand.
AAGAGTGTCCTGAGGTCCGTCGCTGCAAGCT
>UROA01000179.1 GCA_900549355.1 uncultured Collinsella sp.
GCAACGCTCCATCGCTTTGGAGCCCTTGGCGCTTGCGAGCCGCACGAACAGGCAGCCTGCCCCACAACCGAGCTCGATCTCAGGCTCGGACGAACCCTGTAGCCCGCCAGCCCCTCCGCGGGCAACAATCCTATTCCACAACACAACCAACAGAAAGGAGTCCTCATGGACACCAATCATTCCCCCATCATCAGCCCCCTCACCATGCGTGAATCCGCCCGAGGTATCACGCTCACCAGCATTTACGATGAGATGCTCGCCCGTCGCGAGCTCTCCGTCATGGGAAACATCGAAACCCCGATGGCCCACGACCTATGCCAGCAGATCCGCCTGCTCGATGCCACCGACCCCAGCCGTCCCATCACCATATTTGTCGCCAGCGCCGGCGGAAGCGTGCGATCGGGTCTTGCGATCTATGACGCCATGCGCCTCGCATCGTGCCCCATCCGCACCGTTTGTCTGGAATTTGCCGCGTCCATGGGTGCCGTGATCTTTATAGGCGGCGACGATCGCCTCATGGCGCCCCATGCAGAGCTCATGATTCACGACCCGCTGATCCCCCAAGGGGCGGGCGGCTCGGCACTTGCGCTGCAGGAAACCAGCCGGCGTCTCATGCAGACCCGCAAGACCCTCACGCAAATCCTCTCGGACCGCAGCGGCCTCACGCCCAAGCGCATCCAGTCCCTCACCGCAAAAGACACCTACCTTTCGGCCGAGCGCGCCGTCGAGCTCGGCTTTGCCCACGAAATCCTCTCGACCACCAAGGAGGTCGCCCATGTCTAACCTCGCCAGCCGCCTCGCCGCATCAGAGTCCGCATCGTCCACCATCCTCGCCAAGGATCGAACGCTTTCCTGCGACACCCGCCAAACGGGACTCAACAACAACGCACTTGTAATCGGCCCCTCGGGAGCCGGCAAGACCCGAAACGTCCTCAAGCCCAACCTGCTGCAAATGAACGCAAGCTACATCGTGCTCGACACCAAAGGCACGCTCTGTCGCGAAGTGGGACCCGTGCTGGCAGCCCACGGCTACCGCGTGCAATGTCTCAACTTCGCCGACCTCAACACCGTCCCGGCCCTTGCGCCCGGCATCGAGCGCTGCGGCTACAACCCCCTGAGGCACATTCGCCGCAAGGCGGACGGCAGGCCCAACCAGCAGGACATCCTCTCGGTGGCAAAGGCCATCTGCCCCATCGAGGACAACAACCAGCCTTTTTGGGATCATGCGGCGGCAAACCTGCTGTCGTGTCTTATCGCCTACGTCACCGAACAGCTACCCGCCGACGAGCAGACGATCAGCTCGGTCATCAAGCTGATCGAGCACCTGCAGGACGGTGCCACGGGTCGATTGTTTGACGACCTGATCACGACCGACCCCCAAAGCTATGCCCTCTCGCTATGGCGGCGCTACGCCATTACGCAAAATGCCGAGCACATGCACGCGAGCATCGTCGGCATCCTTGCCGAAAAGGTCATGTGTCTGGGATTCGACGGTGCGGCACAGCTCTATCGTGAGTGCCATCAGGTGGACTTCGCTTCCATGGGACACACCCCCTGCGCCCTGTTTGTAACCGTGAGCGATATTGACCGCAATCTCGATCCGCTGACCGGCCTCTTTATTTCGCAGGCGTTTATGGGCCTCATTCGTGAGGCCGATAGGCAGCCCGACGGCAGCCTGCCCGTGCCCGTGCGCTTTATGCTCGATGACTTCGCAAATCTGCAGATCCCCCAGATCGACAACGTGCTCTCGATTATCCGAAGCCGCAACATCTGGGCAACGCTGCTGCTGCAGTCGACCAACCAGCTCGATGCGCTCTATGGCGAGGCACGCGCACGCTCCATCATGGGCAACTGCGACACGCATCTGGTGCTGGCGTTCCAGGATCCCGAGAGTGCCCGAGTGTTTTCCGACCGCGCCGACGCGCTGCCCAGCACGCTCATGGCGACGCCGATTGATCGCTCGTGGCTCTTTGTACGCGGTCGCACTCCCGAACAGGTCGAGCGCTTTAGGCTCGAAGACCATCCGCTCTACGGGGAGCTGCCCGAGGCGCAGCGAGGCCATGCGGAGGCCGAGATCTAGGCGCAGGGTTCTCGCAGCGCGCGGCGCCCCGGCGATGTCCCACAAAGGCCGTGCGCCCCGGGACCACGGCAAAGCAAAGGGGCCCGCATCCGATAGGATACGGGCCCCTGACTATAAGGCGCGATGCGTTAACAGCAGCGACTACTTGCGATGCACGCGGTAGAACTCGATGAGCGCCTGGGTCGAAGCGTCCTGCTCGGCCTTGGCGGCGTCGTCGTGGAAGGCCGGGGTAATCTGCTTGGCAAGCTGCTTGCCCAGCTCGACGCCCCACTGGTCGTAGGAGTCGATGCCCCAGACCGTGCCCTCGACAAACGTGATGTGCTCGTACAGTGCGATGAGCTCGCCGAGTGCGAACGGGGTCAGCGTGTCGCCAAAGATCGAGGTCGTCGGACGGTTACCCTCAAAGCAGCGGGCCGGGACGATCTGCTCGGGCGTGCCCTCGGCACGAACCTCGTCGGCCGTCTTACCAAAGGCGAGCGCCTTGGTCTGGGCCAGGAAGTTGCCCAGGAACAGCTCGTGCACGTCCTGACCGCTATCGGTCGCAGGGTTGGCGGTATTGGCGAAGGCGATGAAATCGGCCGGAACCACCACGGTGCCCTGATGCAGCAGCTGGTAGAAGGCGTGCTGACCGTTGGTGCCGGGCTCGCCCCAGAAGATCTCACCGGTGTCGGAGGTCACGGCGCTGCCGTCCCAGCGGACATGCTTGCCGTTGGACTCCATGGTGAGCTGCTGCAGGTAGGCCGGGAAACGGTGCAGGTACTGGCAGTACGGAAGCACGGCGTGGCTCTTGGAACCGAAGAAGTTGACGTACCAGACGTTGAGCAGGCCCATCAGCGCGACGGCGTTGTTCTCGAGCGGCGTGTTGCAGAAGTACTCGTCGATGGCATGGAAGCCCTCAAGGAACTGCTGGAAGCGCTCAGGGCCGAGCACGACGATCAGCGACAGGCCCACGGCGGAGTCAACGGAGTAGCGGCCGCCGACCCAATTCCAGAAACCAAAAGCGTTAGCGGGGTCGATGCCGAAGGCCTCGACCTTCTCGAGTGCGGTGGAGACAGCGACGAAGTGCTTGGCCACGGCCTCGGCGTTCTGCTCATCGGAACCGTCGATGGCACCCTGAGCCTTGAGCTGCTCGAGCATCCAGGTCTTGACCTCGCGGGCGTTGGTGAGGGTCTCGAGCGTGGTGAAAGTCTTGGAGACGATAATCACGAGCGTGGTCTCGGGATCGAGGCCCTTGAGCTTCTCTGCCTGATCGTTGGGGTCGATGTTGGAGATGTAGCGGCAGT
>UROA01000180.1 GCA_900549355.1 uncultured Collinsella sp.
GGCCGTCGATGTCGCGCGCGGATCCCGTGCGCGAACATTCGAAGCCCTCCACAGCGAAGTCGCAGCCTTCCATGCGGGCCGCATCGCCGTCAGCGGAGATGTCTATCTCGGCATCTTGGACAGCCTGCTCCGCATCGGCAGCCCAAGCCGAAGAGGGTGCCACGACCATGCAGGCCCCCAGCATCCCGCCTGCAAGAATCGCAGCTGCAACCGCCCTGAGCACCGAAGCCGCGAGCCCCGTCGCAAATCGCCTCACGCCGGCCGCTTTCGCTGTTTCCATAGCCACCACTCTCATTGACCTCTTGCACACCAGACGGGCGAGGCTTTGCGCCCCGCCCGTCCGACGAGATGCCCTTGCGTACTAAGACGCGCTTTGCAGCTCGTAGTTATTCTACCGCGAATGCCTTAGTTCTGGGCGAGCTCGAAGCCCCACTTCTCCCAAATCTGGTTGGCGTCCTCGTCGGTCATGCACCACTCGAGGAAGGCCTGTGCCGCCTCGGCGCTCTTGCTGTCGGTGCATACCGCGCCCGGATAGGTAATGGCCTTGTGGGTGTCGTTGGGAACCACCGAGCAGATGGCGACACCGCCCATGCGGTACACGTCCGAGGTGTAGACCATGGCGATGTCAACCTCGCCGGACTCGGCATACTTGCACACGTCGCCCACCTTGCCGCCGAGGGTCACCTTCGGCTGCAGGGTCGCGGAGAACTCGCCGCCCTTGCCCGTGGCATCGGCGCCGGTGGCCCCGTCGGGCTCGATGTAGCCGCCGACCGTCGTCAGGGACTGGCAAGCATAGTTACCGGCGGGCACATTCTCGTCACCCACAGCAAGGGTGTACTTGCCCGCGGCAATATCCTCGAGGGAGATATCCTGGCCGGCCAGGTCACCGCCCTCCTTGGTGACGATGACCAGGTCGTTGTTGAACATGGTCTGGCGGGTGTCCTCCTTGACATAGCCGTTCTCCGCGGCATCGTCCATCGTGCCCTTGGAGGCCGTGATGAGGATGTCAGCGTACTGCCCAGCACCGAGCATCTCGTTCAAGGTGCCAGAGGCCTCGTACTGCGTATCAGCGAAGGTGACGTTGGGATTCTGCTGAGTGTAGAGTTCCTCGGCCTCGGCCATGGCCTTGGTCAGGGAATTGGCGGCGAAAATCTGCAGTTCCACGGCTTCGCCCTCAGGCTTGGTCTCCTCGGGAGCCTGGGTTTCCGCCTGGGGGGCAGCCGGCTTGTCGGCCTTCTGCTCCGTAGTGTCGCCGCCTGAGCAGCCGAAGAGGCCCAGGGCGGCCATAAGAGCCACCGACACGGCACCGAGTTTCCAACTTTTGCGCATTGAGGTCTTCCTCCCTGATAGGTTATACGTCTTCGCGAATAAAGCGTTTTGGATATATTATCCTTATTCTCATATATTCGCAAGTCCTATTATTCTCATCTCCGAATATGGTTCCGAACCCCCCGCGCTCCTCCATGGGAAACATCCGCGAGGGCTGACCTTGGTCAGCCCTCCCCGCCATGCCGTCTCACCGTAGGGGCGACCTTGGTCAGCCCTCATGAGAGGGATACCCTCGCACGACAAAAAAGGGGCGACCAAGGTCGCCCCCTACGGAGATTCTTCCAGGGCTTCTTCCGAGGCTTCTCTACGAACTCGCTTCTACAGCTTGAACCCAAGGGCATCCAGCACGTATTTGGGCACCATGAAGCGAACCGTCTTCTCCGGATCCACCATCTGGCACACCTGTACGTCGGCCACAAGGGACAGCAGCATGACCATCTCTTCGGCCGGCTTTCCCGTGCGGTCGCAGATGAGATCGACCATCTCGTGAACCGCGCGGTCGGCAGCGGCATCCAAAGACTCGGCCGAGGCAATGACGCCGAGATGCGTCGCGTTCTCGATGAGGGGATCGGTCAGCGCCAGCTTCGGCAGGGCTTCCAAGGTCACCGTGGCCCACCCGGCCGCCTCGGCGCCGGACACGCTGATCTCGCCATCGCCCATGGCCGCGTGCATGTCGCCGCAGCCGAAAAGCGCGCCGTCGGTATATACGGGGAAGTACAGCGTCGCGCCCGCCGTGATGGCCGTATTGTCCATATTGCCGCCATGGGAGCCCGGCGTGCCGCAATTAACAGGCTCGCCAGCCGGCGCCACGCCGATAACGCCGATCATGGGCCTCAGCGGAATGCGCAGCTCCTCGTCCCACACCAGCTCGTCTCCGTCGATCTTGCAGAGATGCGTGCTCCAGGCGTCGAAGCGATCGCCGCACACCCCCTCGCCCTCGCCGGTGCAGGAAGCCGTCTGCCCGTCGAACTCGATGGCCTCGATGGTGACTTTCAGCGCCCCGCCGGGCACCGCGCCCTCCACAAAAATCGGACCCGTGGCGGGATTGATGTGATCCCAATCGATCTCATCGAGCTCGTCCTCGGGCCGCTGCACCTGATTGCCGAAGCAATCCTTCGTACGCACGCGCACCGTCGCCCCCGAAGGCACCACTAACGCCGGCTCCAGCTCTTTGTCGAACGCATACAGAACCTTCTCATCACCAAGTTCGATCATAAGCTCCTCCTAAAACAAAAAAGACACCCTTCCAGGTGTCCAAAATTATAATACAGTTTTTGTCGCACAGGTTCGTCCATCCCGTTAGGGCGGGTGAGACGCAAAAAAGCGCCCCCTGCGAGCGGAACGACCTGTCCTCCCGCGGCCTGGCGCCGCAGTACTTTCGGCGAGGTGGGGCTTAACTGCCGAGTTCGGAATGGGATCGGGTGATCCCCCACTCCATGGTTCCGCTCGCGGGAGGCGCTCCCGCGGCAACTGTGTGCCGTCCGAGGGGCCCGGGCAGGATGCCCGCGCCACCCTGGCGGTTGCATGCGCGCGACACGTCCATCGATGATCGCCGTACGTAGTCAATGGCAATGAAGAAGAGCTCGGGCTATTAGTAGCGCTCGCCTGAGCAGGTCGCCCTGCTTGCAGCTGCGCCCTATCGACCAGATAGTCTATCTGGGCCCTTACCGGAAAGGGAGCTCATCTCGGAGGCGGCTTCCCACTTAGATGCCTTCAGCGGTTATCCGTGCCGGACGTAGCTAGGCGGCGGTGCCGTTGGTCGACAACCGCGTCACCAGAGGTCCGTCCACCCCGGTCCTCTCGTACTAGGGGCAGATCTCCTCAACTCCCTTGCGCCCGCGGAGGATAGGGACCGAACTGTCTCACGACGTTCTGAACCCAGCTCGCGTACCGC
>UROA01000181.1 GCA_900549355.1 uncultured Collinsella sp.
GGCGAGAATAGCGGCCTTGGCGGCCAGAACCTCAAACTCAGCCGTCGGGAAGGCAAGGCCGCTGATGAGAATCGACATGGTAAAGCCGATGCCGCCCAGAATACCCACACCGGCAATCATGTGCCAGTTGACATTGCGCGGCAGCTCGCAGGCCTTGAGCTTGACCAAGGCGAACGTCATGCCAAAGATACCGAACGGCTTGCCCAGCAGCATGCCAAAGTACACGCCGAGCGTCACCGGGTCGGTGAGTAGCGTGCTCATGTCCACGCCCACTAGGCGAACCTGTGCGTTCACGAACGCAAAGATCGGCAGGATCACAAAGTTGACCGGCGTGGAGATCAGACGCTCCATGCGAATGAGCGGCGGGGTCACGCGGTGCATGACGCGCTCGACCTTGGTGGTCGAGACGGTAAAGTCATGCTGGCCCAGGATGTGTGCCTCGTCATCGTAGCGGTCATCGAGCAGCGGCAGGCACTCGCCCAACCAATCGGTGAGGCTATCGAGCTTGACGCCGCACTTGGCCGGTATGGTAAAGGCCAAGATGACGCCAGCAAGCGTAGCATGTACGCCGCTCTTGAACATGCAGAACCACAACAGCAGGCCCAGTACCGAATACGGGGCAAGGCGGTAATGCTGCGTCTTGTTGAGCCACACGAGCGCGCAGGTCACAAGCGCGGCGGCGCCCAACCAAAACGGATTGGGACTCTGACCGTAGAAGATGGCGATGGCGGCGATGGAAATGAGGTCGTCGGCGATGGCGAGCGTCGAGAAGAACACGCGCACGCCGTTGGGCACGCGATTGCCCAAAAGCGACAGCACGCCCAGCGCAAAGGCAATATCGGTTGCCATGGGAATGGCCCAGCCGTTGTGCGCGCCGGCATGGTTAAAGATCAGATAGATGCAGGCGGGAACGACGACGCCGCCCACGGCCGCCAGCATGGGAAGCATAGCCTGGCGCGGGTTTTTGAGCTCGCCGACCGTCATCTCATACTTGAGCTCAATGCCCACCAGCAAAAAGAAAATCGCCATGAGGAAGTCGTTGACGAATAGCTCGACGGTGAGACCGGCCGTAAGGTTGCCCAGACCCACATACAGCGGGGTCTCCAAAAAGTGATGGATGGCTTCGTAGGCATCGGTATTGGCGCAAATGACGGCGGCGATGGCGGCGAAGACCATGACGGCGGCGGAAATCGTGCCGTTCTCGGCGATGCGCTCCCAGATGTCGTGGCGCTCAAAACGCTTGCGCTCACGAACGTTGAACAGCTGCTCAGTTGCTGCCATGGGCGGCTCCTTTCACGGGAAAGCTCCCGTCTTAAAAAAGCACGGCCCGCCCAAGTGGCGGCGCCGCGCTCTAACGTATTACGCTTGCATCTAGCCTACCCTGCACGACAAGCACGCAGGCGTGGCCGAAAAGCGGAACCACAGGTTGAACATTATTTGCTCAACGACACGGGCACGCCTGTCCAAGAGACGACGCGGCGCCGCGCACAAAAAACGACCGGAGCACGGGGTGTCCGCGGTCCGGTCGTGGCGTTTGGTCAACTAAACCTAGCAGACGGCCATGATGGGGGCAGCGACCTGCTTCTTACGGGAGAGGACGCCCGGCATCCAGACGCCGTCGTGCTCGTCGGCAATGCCCAGGCCCTTCTGAGCGGCCTCGGTCTCGCCCTCGAGCAGGACCTGCGAGCCCTCCTCCATGATGTCGGTGATGCACAGGACGATGCCGTCGGCACCCTTCTCGGCGGCGTAGGCGCGCATGGCCTCGCGAATCTCGTCGATCATGCCGAGCGCGCGGCTCTTGTCGACGGTCTCGTACTGGCCGATGAGCAGCTTCTTGCCGGCAGGCTCGAACATCTTGATGTCGTTGCCGACCATCTCGGCTGCGGTGAAGGAGCCGGACGGACGGGTGAGGAAGACCTCCATGCCAAACTTGACCGGGTCGACGCCCACCTGCTCGCCGAGCTTGGCGGCGACGGCGCGGTCGACATCGGTGGTGGTGGGGCTCTTGAGCATGAGCGTGTCGGTCATCATGGCCGAGAGCAGCAGCTTGGCCTGAACGTCGGAAAGCTCAACGCCGAGCACGCCGGCGAGCTTGGTGACGATGGTGCAGCTGGAGCCCCAGGGCAGGCAGATGTAGTGCAGCGGACCGGCGGTCTCGAAGTCGCCGATGCGGTGATGATCGACAACGCCAAAGACCGTGGCGTCCTTAAGGCCGGCGACGGACTGGGCAGACTCGTTGTGGTCGGTGAGGACGACGAGCTGACCGGCCTCGACGGACTCGATCACGCGGGGCTCGGCGATGCCGGCGTCGGCGAGCAGCTTGGCGGACTCGGCCGGAAGCTGACCAAGGGCGCAGGCCTCGTAGGTGTTGCCGGCATACTCAACCTGGTTGAGCAGCTGGGACAGGACGACGGCGCTCATGATGGCGTCGTTATCGGGGTTCTGGTGACCAAAGACAAGAACATTTGCCATGGGTATCCTCCACTTGATATGTGTACTTGGACGTAGCTATGGTAGCACGCCGATGCCGAGCCTTCGCAGACGGAAGGGCCACGGCATATTTTGGGGCGCAGGCACGGGGGCCAAGGCTGTCCCTTTTGCACCATGTTGGTGCAATGTAACCTGTCCCCCTTGCACCAGCTATTTACCGGCAGCGCGCAGGGCTACGTAGGCGGCACCGATGATGCCGGCGTCGTTTCCGAGCGAAGCGACCTTAATGGGCGTCTCGCGCGAGGCGGAAAGCGCGTACTGCTTAAAGTGCTCGCGAACCTTGTCGAGGTAGACATCGGCCGAGGCGGAGGCGCCGCCGCCGATGTCCAGGAAGTTGGCGGGCTTGATGTTGGTGCCCTGTTCCTCGCCAGCGCCGGAGACGGCATCCAGGGAACTCATGACGAGTCCTGCACCGTTGCCGATCACACCGACCTCGCCGTGCAGGTGCACGTAGTGCAGGCCGTGTTCGCGGGCGCGCTGTTCGAAGGGGTCGGGAACGATGGGATCCACGAAACGCGCCCAGCCGTCATGGCGGAAGGAGGCGTTGTCATCCAAGGAGATCTTGGCGTCCAAGGCGCTCAGCTGCTTGGTGGATTCGTCATCCGGGTCGCCGATCTTGGCGAGCGGATTGATTTCCACGAGCGTGGCATCGTTGTCTTTGAAGCAGCGCCACATCTTGAGCAGAATCTGTGCGGCCTGATCGACGTCCGCGTGGTAGAA
>UROA01000182.1 GCA_900549355.1 uncultured Collinsella sp.
AAGGGCGGAGGCGGGGCATGCCCCGCCTCTTACACCACATCTCTGTGCGCTACCAAAACAGCCCCCGTTTTAGCGTCGTCAGAGCCAAAACGGGGGCTGTTCCGTGCTTTATCTAGCTGGTAAAAGCCTTTACCTTGCTGAATACTCTCAATTTTGCACGGCGCAGGCGGGGGTACCTTTGCCCACGGCAGGATATGGAAACCAATCACCAACCTACTGGCAAGTTCGTGTCGGCAGCCCCGGCCTTTCCTTTGCCTGGCGCGACCCTCGCGAAGCGAGTGAGCGATAGAGGAAAGGAAAGGCCGGGGCGAACAACCCTCGGAGCAGCCAGTGCTCACGTTACGGCAGGATATGGAAACCGAGTGCCGCGATATCTTTGGCAAAGCCGCGGACGGTGTCGAGCGAGACCTCGTACGGGTCGCGACCGATGTTCTTGCGCTTGGCCAGGATGCTGTTGGGCACCGTGATGATCTGGCAACCGCAGGCCTCGGCCTGGTAAATGTTGATGAGCTCGCGCGTGGACGCCCACAGGACCTCGCAGTTGGGCTTAGCGGCGGCCTTCTTGACCGACTCCGTCACAAACGGAATGGGGTCGACGCCGGTGTCGGCGATACGGCCGGCAAAGAGCGAGATGATGGACGGCGTCTCGGCGTCAACGGCCTCGACCATCTCATCGACCTGTGTAGGCGTAAAGATGGTGGTGACGTTGACCTTGATGCCGTCGGCCGAAAGCTTGCGGACCAGCTCAGCGGTGGACTCGCCCTTGGTGGTCACGCACGGAATTTTGACGTAGACGTTCTCGGCCCAGGTAGCGATCTCGCGAGCCTCGACCTCCATGGTCTCGACGTCGTCGGCAAAGACCTCAAACGAGACGGACACATCGGTGATGTGAGCCAGGACCTCTTTGGCAAACGCGCGGTAATCCATCACGCCGCCCTTCTTCATAAGGGACGGGTTGGTCGTGAAACCCTGAACGTTGCCGTTCTCGTACATGTCGAGCATGCCTTCGAGGTTTGCACCGTCAGCGAACACCTTGATTGCCATCTGCCTGATTCCTTTCGTTAGCATACGGCCGATAAACTGCTAAACACTTTACCTACGTTTATCAAGGCGTGAGCTGCGGTTTTTTATCTTCTCGGCGAACGGTATAAACACCTCAGTGTTTGGATTGATAAATCGATTGAGCATGCAAAAGCAAAGAGTCGCAGTTTGAGCAAACGTCAGAACGCGGGATTCATTAGATGAGGCCGAAATGCTGCATCGCTGTGACGGTACCGTCGTGCGCGACATCGTCGGTCACGTAGTCGGCGAGCGCCTTGACCTCGGGCATGGCGTTGCCCATGGCGACAGCCGTCTCGACGGCAGCGAGCATGCCCAGGTCGTTGCCCGAATCGCCAAAGCCAAAGGTGCGCGCATTTCCCTCGCGGCCCAGATACGTCAGCGCTCGCGCCACGCCCACGCCCTTGTTGATGCCCTTGGGGCTCAGCTCGCGATTCTGGCCACCGGTGTTGCAGGCCTCAAAATAGCGCTCGATAAAGCCGTCATCGTTGGCTACGCGAGCCAAACTGGGCACATTGAGGCATACCTTGCCCACGCGCAGACTGCCGTCGACGCGCATTTCCTCGGCGCTGTGCACCACAGAAGTGCCGATCAGAGACGACTGCTCAACGCCCGCGGGTTCCAGGGCAAAAGTAGCAACGTTGGTCTCGAAAAAGGCCTCAATCCCTGCCGCGGCCATACGGCGTGCAAGCTCCTCGACAACGTCCTCGTCAAAGCAGTCCTCGTGTACCACGCGGCCCTCGACCTCGAGCGTGGCTCCCGCCATGGCAACGACACCCGCGGGGTCGAGCGCACGCAAGCTATCCGCGATGAGCCACAGGGGGCGACCCGTGCAGATAAACGCCTTGTGCCCCGCGTCGCGCAGACGATGAAACGCCTCGACGACCATCTGCGAGGGGCGAACCGCCGAAAAGTCCTTATCGGTCATATCGTCGGGATCGAACGACGTCAGTGTGCCGTCCACGTCAAAAAAGAGCACAGCGGGTTCGGGACACGCATCAATCATATGGGTTCCTTTCGAGGATAAGGGCAAACGAAGCATCCATCATATAATGGAGCGACGCAACCAGAGAGGTCACCCATGGAATTTTACGCAAGCTGCCCCGAGGGCTTTGAGTCCGCACTCGCCGACGAGCTTAAACGCCTCGGGCTTTCGCATGTTCGCCGGCTGAAGGGCCGCGCTACGTTTGAGGGCGAGCTTGAGCAGGGCTATCGCGCGTGCCTGTGGTCGCGCCTGGCCAGCCGCGTGTTCGTGGTGCTTGGGCGCTTTGAGGCGCAAGATGCCGATGAACTGTACGATAGCGTTTACGACATCGCCTGGGAGGGCATTGTTCGCCCCGGCGCCACCATCGCCATCACCGCCCGCGGCGTGACCGAGCAGCTGCGCAACACGCGCTTCTCGGCCCTGCGCGCCAAAGACGCGCTGTGCGACCGTCTGGCCGAGACCACGGGCCGTCGCGCCGACGTCGATGCTGCCGACCCCGACGTTCACCTGCTGCTTTCGCTGCGCCAGCGCCGCGCGAGCATCAGCCTGGACCTTTCAGGCGACCCGCTGTTCAAACGCCTGCCGCCCGCAGCGACCCGCGCCGGCGAGGGCGCGCACGTGCTGCGCCCCGACTACGCCGCCCTGGTGCTGGCGCAGGTCGGCTGGACCGCACTGTGCGAGCGCGAGCTAACGGCCGACGATTACGAGAACGAAGCCCTTCCCACGCTGGTCGACGCCTCGTGCGCCGGCGGCGGTCTGCTGCTGGAGGCCGTGAACATTCTGACTGACCGCGCCCCGGGCGCCGCACGCGAGCGCTGGGGCTTTGAGGGCTGGCAGCTGCACGACGCCGCTCTGTGGGAGCAGCTTGCCGAGGCACGCGAGCGCGAGGCGGCAGCACGCGAGCGCCAGGCACGCATCGTGGCTGTGGATGTTGACCCCGCCGCCCGCAAGACCGCTGAGCGCATGGTCAAGTGCGCCGGCTACAAGCGCTTTGTCGATTTTTGCGCCGCCAAGTCCGCCACCGTGCTGGACCATGCGGGCGCCGTCGCCGGTGCCGCCGTGGTCGCAGATACGACCGAGACACCGCTTTCGCTCATGCACGACGCCATGACGCTGGTCGGCGAGCTGCGCCGCGCGCCCCAG
>UROA01000183.1 GCA_900549355.1 uncultured Collinsella sp.
GGCCCGAACGTGCCCTTCCCTTTCTTACCAGCGCTGCCTGCGTTGGACCCCGTGCCGCTGCCGGTGCCGGTGCCGCCTGCACTGTCCGAGGCCGCTACGGTAAAGCTTGCGGCTCCGTCGCTGGCGAGCGTGTAGTTTTGCGCCGCGTTGCCCAAGAGACCGTTCACGCGCACCCAGTACGTTCCTGCGGCAAATGTTTCGCCCTCGGCCATTGCTGTGCCCGGAGCGCCGTTCGCGTCGTGCACAAACTCGAGCTGGGCCGTGCAGGCATCGGTTTCGAGCTTGCCCTCGAGTGATGCCGCAATCTTGGCGCGCACGTCTTCGCCGGCCTTAAGGCCTTCGAGTCCCTCAAAATGGGGCGTCAGCGCGCGTGGATCGATATCGATGGGCGCAGAGCCCTGCAGCCCCGTAACGGTCTCGTTGCCCAGGGCGTCGACATCCACGTATTCAATGGCAAACGCATGGCCCGAAGCTGTCGCGTTGAGCGCGTTGCTGCTGTCGGCAAGGCGGAAATGACCCTCGCCAACGGTCTTGCCATCCTGGAATGAGGCATCGCTCAGCGAGTCGCCGTACGTCATGCGCATGCGGGTCGGGAGATAGTACGGGAGATAGTACGAAGCCGTCTGCTTGTGCTCCGTATCGTAATTGCGCTGATAGATGCTCCGGGCCAGCGCCGCATCAACAAAGTCGGATGCGATGATGCCAATGTGCTTGAGGTAATCTGACTTTGTATCCTCGATGCCGCTGGGATTGATGTACGGGCTCTTATACAGATGCTCGTTGACTACTCGTGCCGAGGTAAAAGGATTGCCTCCGTGCGACAAGCCCGTGCAGCTGGTGTAGTTGATAGACCAGCAACGCTCCAGGACTTTCTCCTTGGCCCCGTTATCGTCCTCGACATCTACCTCGTTGCGCGTGCGCCCGGTCGTTTCCTTCAGCGCATTATCGACCCAGCTGAGCTTGTCGGTTCCCGTGAGCTTGTACTTGTCCTGGGCGTATACCTTGGTGCAATAGGGCTCTTTGTCGCCTGTTTCCCCCGCGGCTTCAAAGCCCCGCGCGTCTTGGACGAGACACATAGTGGCGCTGTCGGAGTGAGCCTTGATCTTGTCATCCCATTCGGTAAGGTCGAGGCCCCACGTGTGGCCGCTTACACTGTTGCCGGCGAGCCTAAATCGACGCAGCAGAACGATCTTTCCGCGCACCTCGTGTAGCGTGGGGATTCGGCTCGACGTATAGAACAGTTTGGGGTTGTCGTCCAAAACCTTGGCGAAAGCCGTCGTAACACTTTCGTCGGTAGCCTCGTCGTTGCCTCGTGATACAAGCATGATGAGCGCTTCTGTCGGGTTTTCGTTCAAAAACGTTTTGAAGTAGCCTATGACATCGGAAAGATGCATAAAGTACGCGTCTTTTTTGAGCAGGTAGTAATCCCCGTGGTCGATACCGGGGTTGTCGCCCTTTCCGAGCCGGATATCAAAATAGCGAATGCCTTCGAGCAACTGCGTGGGAATGTAATCCTGCTGGCATTTTACTTGCGAGGATTGGGGCTCAGTGTCGTTGTCCACGCTGCAGGTGCCCGAATCGTGCGTACCCGGGATGCTCAGTTCGTCGAGGTACTTGTCGTCGTCGACGTGGCTCATCCAACATGGCCCATCGACGTAGCTGCTATACGTGATCCAGTCGATGCTGCTAACCGTGGCATCGTTCTTTTTCATGTCGTAACCGATAAGTTCGAGCTCCCACGGAATGCTCTCACTCTTATGGCAGATCTTATTGTTGTCCTGGTCTTTGCCGTTCGATTCTATTGCCAGGTACTTAATGTCTTTTTTCTCGGTTTCTTTCTCGACCGTGCGGTCTCGGATGATATAGGTTCCGTTTGATTGACGCTCGAACGCAAAAGAGCGGCTGGGCTTGCCGTCATGCTCGCCACTCCATACGTGGATGACCTTTCCGTCTTTGTCCGAGTCGCCATCGACCGACCAAATGCTGTAGCCCGTCTTTTTATGCTCTTCGAAATTGAGCAAGGTGCGGATAGCATACCAGTTTGTATCGTCATTCTTGGTCGTTACGTTCTCAAGGATGAGCTTGCTGGACGTGCCGTCATTAAACAGATGGCAGACGTTGCCGATGACGTTGCCGTCTTCGTTAACGCTTGCGGTACGAAAATAGCCCGCGGGGCGAAGGCGAATGACGAAATTGTCGAGGCTGACTGCTGGCCCGGCCGTGCCGTCCGCAAAGGCTGCCCGCGGGCTAATGCCCAGCATGGCGGTTTCGGGCAGGCTTGCAAGTGGCGACAACGCCGCGAGTCCAAGGCCCAACGTAAATGCTCGGCGGCTGATGGCGTGATGTTCGGTCATAACTTCTCCATTCGCAGAGTGCGGTTATGCGATAGTTTTGGTCACTATACTGCTCAGATGTTTAAAGATGCTGGTTTAATTGTCTGCGCGGCACAATAAATCGGCGGGCGGACGTGTTGGGGCGTTTGTCTATTTGCGCTGCTACCGCGCTGGGGGTGGTTTTGCCGCCCGGCACCCTCGCGTTCGCCGGCTATCGGCATAAGAAAGGGAGGGCCGGCGAGCCGATCCTCCCTGGGTGCGAAGCACTGGGGCACTGCCGCTTGTTGGCACTGCGTTCGTGTTTCCCGTTGCGCTCGCGAGTCGCTTAACGCTTGATCTCGATATCCTCGAGCTTGACGTCCATGGCCTCGGTCTTTGCCTTAGCGATGTCGTCGGCAAACTCCAGTGACTTCATCATAGTCTCGACGGCATCTTTGTGCTCCTCGACATTGTCGATACGCACGTACACGCTGCCGCCGTCAACGTCGGTGAAGTACTCGGTCGTCACGCCGCCCGTGTGCGTGTAGGAAGCGTTGCGCCAGGTCTTGCCGTTGTACTTGACGGGATCATTCTCGGTCCACTCAAAGTCGGTCTTCCACTTGGCCTCGTAGTCATACAGCTCGTCGGCGTTCTTGTCAGAGTCGAAGACGGGGATGAAGCGGTCGCTGGCGTGCTCGCTCTCGGTGAACTTAAACTGGGCCCTGTCGGCGGTGTCGCCTGCGACGTCGGTGATCTCGACGCCCTCGGGAACCTCGACCTTAAACCAAATGAAGTCGGTCCTCATATCCACGGCGGGCTTTTCTGCTCCCCCGCCACCGCCACTTCCGGTACCAGTACCGGCC
>UROA01000184.1 GCA_900549355.1 uncultured Collinsella sp.
CTTTCGGATCGCCTTGTTCTCGATCTGGCGGATGCGCTCGCGCGTGACGCCAAACTCACGACCGACTTCCTCGAGCGTGCGGGGATGTCCGTCGACAAGGCCAAAGCGCAGTTCGATAACCTTGCGCTCACGATCGGCAAGCGAATCGAGCACCTGGGTGAGCTGCTCCTGCAGCATAGAGAAGCTGGCTGCATCGGGCGGAACGATAGCCTGGGAGTCCTCGATGAAGTCGCCCAGCTGGGAATCCTCTTCCTCGCCGATGGGGGTCTCGAGCGACACGGGCTCCTGCGAGATCTTCTGGATCTCGCGGACGCGGTCGGCGCTCATGTCCATCTCGGCACCGATCTCTTCGGGGGTCGGGTCGCGGCCCAGGTCCTGAAGGAGCTGACGCTGCACGCGGACGAGTTTGTTGATAGTCTCGACCATGTGCACGGGAATACGGATGGTACGGGCCTGGTCGGCGATAGCGCGCGTAATGGCCTGACGGATCCACCACGTGGCGTACGTGGAGAACTTAAAGCCCTTCTGGTAGTCGAACTTCTCGACGGCGCGGATCAGACCGAGGTTGCCCTCCTGAATCAGGTCCAGGAACAGCATGCCGCGACCGACATAGCGCTTGGCGATGGAGACGACCAGACGAAGGTTTGCGCTGATGAGCGCCTGCTTGGCTTCGAGGCCCACGTTCTCAATGCGCGTAAGACGACGCATCTCGGCACGCGTGAGTTCGAGCTCACCAGCATCGGCAGCCTCGAGCTTCTCGGTAGCCTCGAGACCGGCCTCGATCTTCATAGCCAGATCGACCTCTTCGGAGGCGGTCAACAGGTCGACCTTGCCGATCTCCTTGAGGTACATACGGACCGGGTCGCCGGTCAGCATCACCGTGGAGGCATCGATGCCACGCACGCGGGAGCGTGAACGGGACGTGCGCACGGTGCGCTTCTTCTTGTTCTTGGAAGAACCCATCTCAGCGTCGGCCTGACGGGCCATCTTGAGCTCGTGATCGTCGAGCGAGCCGGAATCGTGCTCGTCGTCGTCATCGAAATCGTCGGTATCGGTATCGGTATCGGTATCGTCATCGTCGACACCCATGGGGGCGTCGTCGTTACCGCTCGCGGAGATAATCTGGATGCCGCTGTTGCGCAGCGCGGAATACACCGCGGTGAGCTGCTCGTCAGAAACATCGATATCCTTCAGGGCGACCTGAATCTCGTCCTCGGTTACCGAAGTCCTGTTTGAGCCGTTGCCCATGAGCTTTGCAACGTAGGATTCCAGCCCAGTACCCGTGCTCTCAGTCTTTTTTGGCACAGATTCTCCCTTCATAGTCCACAGGACTCAATACTATAGCACACACATTGACGTCTATACCCAAAAAGAAGACTGGATATAGGCGAGAATACGCTGGTTGACCACAACATCTAGGCTTGTTCGGTGCCCGCGGCCTCCAGGCCGATCAAACGGAACGGGTCCGCCACGCCGCCGATCGACTTTTGCAGTTCGCGTTGACGTTGCGAATCCTGCGCGGCCTGCACGGTCAGCGCGCGACGGGCCTCATCATCGAGTGAACGGTCCTGGCGCAGCTTGGCCTGTGCGGCACGCATGCGACGCTTGATGGTGTAGAGCTCAAGCGTATCAAGCATAAACACGATGTTCGTCTCGGTGGGGTGCTTGCTCGTCGCGGAGATGCGCCCGGCACTCACAAGCGTTGCCGCATCGGGACACACTGAGCGCGCCGCATCCATGCAGGCTGCAGGATCGGTTCCCGGCGGCGTTGCCAGAACGGCCCATGCAATGGACTCGTGACGCGGGTCAACCCACTCGATGGAGCAGATGCGGTCGGCATACGTGCGGAACAGGTCGGGGTAGCTCGTGAGCATCGTCAACAGCTCGCGCTCCCCTGCCAAGGACTTGCGTTCAAGATCGGTAAGAACCATCGGCGCCGCCGCAGCCGGTGCGCCCGAACCGTCAGCCACAGGCACAGCGCCCATACCATCAGGCACATCGATCGGCGGCAGGTCGTCGACGACCTCCACGGGCGCGGCGCCGTAGGCATCGAGCGGGACGTAGTCGTACGGCTCTTCTTCGACCGGCGCGGACACCGGCGGCGTCGCGCCCGATGCCCAAGCACCGCGACCGGCATCGCGAGAACCCGACGCCCGACCGCCCGCGCTACCGGACCGCTCAGTCTGTGCCCGCTGGCGCTCATAGTTCTGCTCACGACGTCGTTCCGCATCCTCGCGCTTGGCGACATCGCGAAACACACGACCCGAGCTCGCGCGCACCGTCTCCAGATCCAAACCCAGCAGATCGGCAATCTGGATAAAGTACGTGTCGATCATATAGCTGTTGCGCAACGGATAGATAAGCGTCAGCGCATCTTCCAGCGCCTTAGCGCGACCGCCCGGCGTGGTGATGTCACTCGACTCCTGCAGCGAACGGTAGACAAAGTCCATAAGCGGCTCGGCAGCGTCGATGCGCGTCTGCAGTGCCTCGCCACCATGTGCGGTGATGAACTCCATGGGGTCGTTGCCATCGGGGAGCACCACGCAGCGCAGGTCCATGGAATCCTGCTCGATAAACTGAATCGCGCGACGGGCGGCCTTCTGGCCCGCTGCATCGCCGTCGAACATATACACGATGCGCTTGGCAAAGCGAGTGAGCGTCTTGACGTGATGCTCCGTGAGGGCGGTGCCCAGCGTGGCGACAACGTTTTTAATCCCCGCCTCCCAGCAGGCGATGCAATCGGTATAGCCCTCTACCACGATGGCGGTATCCTGCGCGACGATAAACTCCTTGGCCCAATTAAAGCCGTAGAGGTTTCGCTTTTTATGAAACACGCTCGTCTCGGCGGTGTTGAGATACTTAGGCTGGCCGTCGCCCATAATGCGACCGCCAAAGGCAATGTTGTGACCCTGCTCGTCAAAGATGGGGAACATCACGCGGTCGTAAAAGCGGTCGGCAAGCTGCCCGCGCCCGCGACTCACGGCAACGTTGGCGTCGATCATCTCCTGCGGGGTAAAACCCGCCTGGGACAGGTGCGACACCAGCGCGTTACGGCCCGGTGCAAAGCCCAGGCAGTAGCGGCGGCAGACGTCG
>UROA01000185.1 GCA_900549355.1 uncultured Collinsella sp.
CACCTCGGACGCCCCCACGGGGGCGGCGCGGCGCCCCCTCGGGGAGCCACAATGCCACAATTGTCCAAAAAGCGGTCGATAATCATGGCGCAGGCTGCGGCGCCGACGCACCTCAGGCTCAGCTCGGCAAATTCCTCGCGCGCCGGATGGTGATCGAAGCACACCACATGCGACGAGCGGCGGAGCACCTCGGCTGAGTTGTTCAGACGCTCGACGACCGGCACGTCCACCGAGATGAACAGGTCCGGATTGTCGGTATACGCAGATGCCGGCACCAGACGGTCGACGCCCTCCATAAAGCGGTAGATGCGCGGAACCGGGTCATCGTCTGCCAGCAGCAGGGCAATGTCCTTGTTGGGGAAAAACTTCATAAGCGATAAGCCCAGACCCAGCACGGAGCCCAGGGCGTCGCCATCGGGAGACGTATGTCCCGAAATCGCAATGGAGGACGCATCCTCGATGAGCTCGAGGATGCGTCGCTGAATATCTGCAGACTCGCACGATGCGAGGTCGGCGGAATTACTCATCTAAAGCTGCCTCCTGGGCGGCATCCGCTATGGGATAGCCGTCCTCGTCCTTTTCGATCGCAAGCGTGGCGGGAACGTTTTCCAGCGCGCGCGTGATGCGCTCGGCCTCATCGGTCGAGCGATCGATGCGAAAATCGAGCTCGGGCGTGACGCGCCAATCGAGCGAGCGGGCCAACAGGCTACGGATGCGACCCTTGGCGCTGGCGAGCGCCTCCATGACCTCGTCGTAGCGGCTCGCGTCGCACGACACATACACGCGCGCGAACGAACGGTCCACCGCGACCTCGACCGCGGTCAAGGTGACCAGGTCGAGACGCGGATCGGAAACCTCAAAGAGCAGGATATAACCGAGCTTCTCGCGAAGCTGCTCGCTCAGACGGCGGGTTGCCTGCGTTTGCTTCATAGCGCTACCCCCTACTCGGTACGGGCAACCTGGTCGATGCGGTAGCCCTCAATGGTGTCGCCAGGCTTGATGTCCTGGAAGTTCTCCAGGCCAATACCGCCCTCGGAGCCGCTCTTGAGGCTCTTGGCCTCGTCCTTGTAGTGACGCATCGAAGCGATTTTACCGTTGAAGACCACGATGCCGTCGCGCACCAGGCGTACGGAATCGGTCGCAGCGATTTCACCCTCTTCGACGCGGACACCGGCGGCGATGCCGACTTTGGGCACCTTGAAGGTGTCCAGGACGGTCGCAGTGCCCGTGGAGACCTCAACCTCGGTGGGCTTGAGCATGCCGATACGGGCAGCGTCGAGGTCCTCGAGGCACTTGTAGATGACGTCGTAGCAACGGATCTCGACGCCCTCGCGCTCGGCGGCGGAGCGGGCCTTGCCGTCGGGACGAACGCCAAAGCCGATGATGATGGCGTTGGAGGCGTCGGCCAGAACGACGTCGGTCTCGTTGATGGCACCGACAGCGGAGTGGATCGTGTTGATGCGGACCTCGGACTGATCCATCTTGTCGAGCGAGTCCTGAAGAGCCTCGATGGAACCCTGGACGTCGGCCTTGATGATCAGGTTGAGTTCCTTGACCTCGGCGTCGGCAATGGTCTCGAAGAGGTTCTCGAGCGTGACGTGCTTGACGCGGCTCTGCTCCTCGATACGGGCCTTCAGCGAACGCTCGTCGGCAAGGGCGCGAGCCTCGCGCTCGTCCTCGAACACGCGGAACTCGTCACCGGCGTTGGGCACGGACTGCAGGCCCAGGATCTCGACGGCGTCGGAGGGACCAGCCTCGGTGACGGCACGGCCCTTGGGGTCGAGCATGGCGCGGACGCGACCGTAGGTAAGGCCGGCGACCAGCGTATCGCCCACGTGCAGGGTACCGCGGGTCACGAGCACGGTAGCGACCGAGCCGCGGCCCTTGTCGAGCTTGGCCTCGAGGACGTTGCCGGAGGCAAAGGTGTCCGGGTTGGCCTTGAGCTCGAGTACATCGGCCTGGAGCAGCACGGTCTCCAGAAGGTCGTCGATACCGATCTTCTGCTTGGCCGAGATGTTGACGAACATATTCTGTCCGCCCCACTCCTCGGGGATGACGCCGTACTCGGTGAGCTCCTGACGTACACGGTCGGGGTTGGCGCCGGGCTTATCGATCTTGTTGACGGCGACGACGATGGGTACGCCGGCAGCCTTGGCGTGGTTGATGGACTCGACGGTCTGGGGCATGACGCCGTCGTCGGCGGCCACGATCAGAATGACGATGTCGGTCACTTTGGCGCCACGGGCACGCATAGCCGTAAAGGTGGCGTGACCCGGGGTATCGATAAAGGTGATCTTGCGATCGTTGATCATGACCTGCGAAGCGCCGATGGCCTGCGTAATGCCGCCCGCCTCGCCGGCAGCGACGCCGGTGTGACGGATGGCGTCGAGCAGCGACGTCTTGCCGTGGTCGACGTGGCCCATGACGGTGACGACCGGGGCGCGCGGCTTAAGGTCGGCGGGATCGTCGTAGAACGAGAAGGTGTTCTCCTCCTCGGGGGTGATGATCTTAATCTGACGGCCCAGGTCGTCGGCAACGAGCTCGACAAGGTCGTCGGACATGGACTGCGTCATCGTGAGCGGCGTGCCCAGCAGGAACAGGCGCTTGATGATGTCGTTGGCCGGAACATCGAGCGCCTCGGCAAGCTCCTGGACGGTAACGCCCTGGGAGACCTTGATGGCGTCGAGGTCCTCGGGGTTCACGCCCTGGGCCAGCGCCTCCTCTATCTTGCGCTCCTCCTGAGCCTTGGCAGCCTCGCGCTCGCGCTTCTCCTTGCGCTTCTTGCGGCGACCGGTGGACTCGCGAGAGGCCTCCTCGACGGCGGCACGAGCCTCCTCGAGCACCTTCTCGCGGCTGTACTCCTCGGCCTCGCGAGCCATGCGGCTGTAGTGATCCTCTTCGTTGTTGTGACCGCCCTTGCGCTTCTTGCCCTTGCCCTGCTTATCGGGGTTGGGGAAGTCCATGCCGGCAGCGACGTTGTTGCTGGCGTTGGTGCGATGGCTGTGCGGACGGCTCTCGGAGGCGTTGCGCTCGGAGTTGTTGTCGGAAGCGTTGCGATCGTTACGACGGCCACCGCGGCGATCGTTGTT
>UROA01000186.1 GCA_900549355.1 uncultured Collinsella sp.
GCGGCCTCGCGAATCTGCTCATCAGTGGCGTCGGGGCGGCCGTAGGCAATATTCTCTCGAATGGAGCGGTGGAACAGCAGCGCCTCCTGCGGCACGTAGGCAACCTGGCGGCGCAGGCTCTGCTGCGTACAGCGCGAGACATCCTGACCGTCCACGAGCACGCGGCCGCCCTGAACATCGTCCAGGCGCAGCAGCAGCTTGGTGAGCGTCGTCTTACCCGAACCCGATTTGCCCACCAGGCCCACGCGCTGGCCCGCCGCCACATGAAGTGTCAGGTTATCGAACACGCTCTCGCCCGCCGCAGCGTCACGGTACGCAAAACTCAGGTGCTCAAAATCAATCGCGCCCTCGGTCACTTTGAGCTCGGGGGCGTCCGGGTCATCTGCCACCAAACGTGGCTCGTCCAGCACGCGCGTCATCTCGGCCGCATCGCCCAGCGCGCGGTTAATGCGCTGCATCATGGAGCTTACGTAGTTCAGGCGCATGGTGAGGTTATAGGTGTAGGTAAAGATCATGACGAGCGAGCCGGCCGAAATGCCAAACCACGCGTTGCCGCCCGCCACGAACACACTCACCACGGCCATGGTGATGACGATGAGGCCCGAAGTCGTAAAGTTGCGCTGCATCATGGCGTGCATCGAGACCGTCTCGGCGTCGCGCGCGGCACGATCGGCGGCGTCGAACAGATCGCGTTCAAAGTCCTCGCGCCCACAGGTCTTGACGGCCAGGATATTCGTGACCGCGTCGGACAGCACGCCCGACAGCTTGTTCTGCGCGGCGGACGTCGCGGCCGAAAGCGGCATGATGCGCTTATACATAAGTCAGACAAACGCAATGTAGACGACCATGATGCCCACCAGGATCACGGTAAACGTCGGCACCACCGGAGCGAGCGCCGCCACCGTGCAGACAACCGAGGTGATGGTGGGGATGAGCGAATACACCGTCACGTCCACCAACCCCGTGTAGCCGCTCATAAAACGGCTCGTCTGGCTCACAAGCGATCCGCCAAAACGGCTGGTGTGAAATGTCATGGATTGATTGGAGAGCGTGTCAAAGCACAGGCGCGCCAGGTGATAGTTGCCCGTAATCTCGAGCTTGTAGACGGTGTAGTCCTGCAGCTTGGAGAGGATTTGGCCCACTAGGTTAACGAGCACGAGCGCCAGAATGTAGGGACCAAAGACCTCAAACACCTGGTCGCCCGCCACGGGGCCGGCCTGGACACGGTCGACGATAAGGGCCATCACGTAGGTGTTGGCAAACGTGAGCAAAAAGATATAGCCCGCCGACGAGAACACCGAGAGAAAGACGATCAGCGGCTGCGTTCGCGTGACGTCCCAAAAACGCTGCAGCGTGCGGCGCACGGTGGAGCGTTTGAGCGGACTGGTGCTTCTCTGAGACATGAGCTTCCTTTCGCGTCTGATAGGGCGAAACGCCATTGTTGCACACTAAAGCGCACTTCAGGCAAGCACAATGCGAGAAGCGCCCGCGCCGTACTTGCGCAGGCACCCCGCCATCAGATGCAGCTAGTCCTCGTCTTTTAGGTCTGCGAGCAGCTCCGCGGATGTGAGCCCCAAAATCTCGTCGGCCTCCCGCGCGTCTTCCAGCGCGTCGATATCCTTGAGCTTGCGCTCCATAACGTTGGTGCGCGTAGTGATAATGCCCTCGACCGTTTTACCCGCGGTCTCGATCTGCTGCTGGGCGCGGCGCAGCGCCGCCTGATAGCGCGGCAGCTCGGCCTTGACGGCAGAGAGCACGCGCAACACGTCATCGGTGCGTTTTTGCAACTTAAATGTCTGGTAGCTCATCTGCAAACTGTTGAGGATGGCCGCCATGGTGCTGGGGCCGGCAACGTTGACGCGATAGTCGCGGCCCAGGGTCTCGATAAGCCCGGGACGGCTGACGACCTCGGCGTACAGCCCCTCAAACGGAACGAACATGATGCCAAAATTGGTCGTCGCGGGCACGCTCAGGTACTTTTCGCAGATGTCCTTAGCCTCACGCTTCACCATGGCGTCGAGCGTCTTGCGCGCGGTGGCCACAGCCTCGGCATCACCCGACTCTTGTGCGTCGAGCAAGTGCTCGTACGCATCGCCGGGAAACTTGGAGTCAATCGGCAGCAGCACGGGATCGCCCTCGTCTACCGGCAGTTTGACGGCAAACTCAACGCGCTCCGAAGCGCCGGGCTTGGTGGCGACGTTTTCCAGATACTGGTCGGGCGTAAGGATGTCCGCCAGGATTGCACCCAGCTGCACCTCGCCCAAAATGCCGCGCGCTTTCACATTGCCCAGCACGCGCTTAAGGTCGCCCACGCCGGTGGCAATGGACTGCATATCGCCCAAACCCTTGTACACAGCCTCGAGCTGGTCGCTCACCTGCTTAAACGATGCAGACAGGCGGTCGTTGAGCGTACGGGAGAGCTTCTCGTCCACCGTCGCACGCATCTGATCGAGCTGCACGTTGTTGTCCTTGCGGATGGCGCCCAGCTGGGCATCGACCGTCTCACGTACTTTGTCCAGACGGTGCTCAATGCCTTCGCGGTTGGCGCCCAGCTGCTGGGCTGTCTCGCGACGCAGGTCGTCCATGCGGTCGCCGGCCTGCGAGAACTCACGCGCGATGGTCAGGTAGCGCTGCTGCTCTACGGCGGCGTCGGTCGTCTGCTGCTGCGCAATAGCGTTTGCCGTGCGGCGGGTTTCTGCCAACGCGACGTTGAGGGTGTCGAGCGCGTTGTTGGCCTGCTCGAGCGCAGCCAGCATCTCTGCCCCGCTATCGCCGCGCTCCCGCAGCTCGGCGCGAAGGCCCTTGAGCTGCAGGGCACAAGCCACAGCAACCCCCACCGCCACCAAGGCGATCACAACAAGCACAATATCAATAGCAGACATAAACTCCGCCCAACAAACCCAATCGAGCACCAATCAATACCGAGATCAATCTTACCCCGCCATACACGCAGAGCGCCCCACGGCAATCGGACAAATGGATTTTGGCGCACAGGCATCAGAACCACCCTTAAAAAGGGTGGTTTGCTCTTAGGGTATAACCCACGGGCCC
>UROA01000187.1 GCA_900549355.1 uncultured Collinsella sp.
GTAGCGGGTGGTTTAAAGCTGGCCGCTGCGCGGCCAGCAGACTAAAGTCTTGAACAAATAGTGCCGCCCCAAAAGGGGCGGCACACAAACCAATCTATTAGCCAAAACTCGTTGGCTAGCCCGCGCCGTCAGACCCGCGGCGTATGCCTTTGCCTCGCGCGACTCTGCGAAGCCGTGAGCGAGAGGGAAAGGGATGCGCCGCGGGTCTGACGCCCGGAGCGGTGAAACCAGCAGTTGCCCTGCGGAGCCGTGAGCGAGAGGGAAAGGTATTTCCCCACCCTGCGCTCCGCAGTCCACGTTCGTATCGGCGCTAGTAGTTCACCACCTGCTCCTCAAAGTACGCCTTCGGGTGGTTACACACCGGGCACACCTCAGGCGCCTCGGCACCAACGTGCAGGTGCCCGCAGTTCAGGCACTTCCATACCTTCACGCCCTCACGCTCAAACACCTCGCCCGACTCGATGCGCTCGACGAGTTTGTTGTAGCGCTCCTCGTGGGCCTTCTCGACGGCGGCGACGCCACGGAACTTCTCGGCGATCTCGGCAAAACCCTCCTCCTCGGCGGTCTTGGCGAACTCGTCGTACATCGTGGTCCACTCGTAGTTCTCGCCCGCAGCGGCATCACGCAGATTGTCCAGGGTATCGGGGACGGCGCCGTCGTGCAGGTACTTAAACCACAGCTTGGCGTGCTCGGACTCGTTGCCCGCCGTCTCGGCAAAAATATTCGAGATCTGAACGTAGCCGTCCTTTTTGGCCTTGGATGCATAGTAGCGATACTTGGTGTGTGCCTGGGACTCACCGGCAAAAGCGGTCTCGAGGTTCTTCTTGGTTTGGGAATTCTCAAAATCCATAGGTGTACTTCCCTTCAACGCATGCCGCCCACAGACTTTGAGCGGCCTTGCTTTAAGGATGCCCTCATGCCGAGAATTTAAACCTTACAATCCCGTTCTTCAGATTCGAGTGAGCTACACACTCAGCCAACGATCGCCCTCGGAGCCGCAAAAGCCCTCGCGCTCCAGATCGGCAAGAATGCTTGCGACCAGCTCGCGCTCGACCGGCTCTCGGCCGGCTGCCGTCTCCATCTCGTTAACGCCTGCAACGGCTTCATCGAGCGTAATACCTGCCGGTTGTCCATCGCGCGCCGCCAGCAGCATGCGCACAATGTGGGCGCGCTTTTGGCGACGCGAGCCCTCAAACTTGGACTGACGACTATAGCCCGCCGACCGCCTGGACGGATTGGGCAGCGTCTTTTTAAGATACGCGCCGTAATCCAGCAACGCGTAATACCATGCGCGCGGCGTGTCGGCATCGTCTTGAGGCACGGCAAAGGGCGCAATCTCATCCGCCGCCGCACCAGGGGCCGCCGGACAGGCGGCTTGAATCAGCGGCACCAGCTCGCGATCGGGAACGGCCGGCACATCGGGAAAGAAATGATGCAAAAAGACCGTGCGCACATTGGTCTCTAGATACACGCCTGGAAGATCAAACGCAAACGAACGGATGCCCTGCGCCGTTGCCGGGCCAATGCCGGGCAGAGCGACCAAGTCACGCGTCTCACGCGGAAACTCCCCGTCCCAGTCCTCTACAACGCGCTGAGCGGCCCCATGAAGCGCCAGAGCGCGTCGGTTGTAGCCCATGCCCTGCCAAGCGTCCAAAACATCGGAAGGCGCGGCCTGGGCAAGCGCCTGCACAGTCGGAAAACGATCGAGCCACACCGGCATGCGCGCCTCCACACGCGGCACCTGCGTTTGCTGCAGCATGACCTCAGAAAGCCAAATGATGTACGGATCGCGTGTGCGGCGCCACGGAAGGTCGCGATAACGCAGGACCCCTTCCGAACGAATCATCGAACGAAAGGGGTCCTGAATCATGGCTATGCTCCTTATGCGGCGCTATTCCTCCCGGTAAGCGCACGCGCAGGTGGCGTACTCGGGAAACGCTTCGCGGTCGGCGAACTTGGGATCGACGGCCGGGAACTGGCGGTGAGCGACGATGTCGCCGAGCGAAACGGAATCGAGGTAGTCGCGCATCAACGCCTGGGCTCCGGCCCACAGGGGATGATAGCAGCACGCGCCCATGCGCGCACAGTCACCATCGGGCGCGGTGCAATCGTTCATAACCATAGGACCCTGAACGGCCTCGACGACCTGGCGGATAGTGACGTCGTCCGGACTGACCTTGAGACGCATGCCACCGTGGACGCCACGCAGGCTCTCCACAATACCGGCCTGGACCAAACCGTGCTGAATCGAGCGGGCAAACGAATACGGGACATTGACCTCTTCGGCAGCGGTGCGAACAGAAAGCAAACGCTCCGGATCCTCGGCAAGCATCGCCAGCATGCGAAGGGCGTAATCGGTCTTCCTCGATATGTCCATTTTTCCCCTTTCAAGGAATACGAACAGCTCGAACGAGCTCCGGGGCCGAGCTTGTGTCGAGACGCTAAATGACCGCCAGGACATCCAAATGGTAAATCGGATATCCACTGAGTGCCGCGCTTGGAGCGAAATGCATCAGATGCGGCGCACAGTGCAATTTAGTATAACCTAACCCCCTGTCTCGTAGAACAGGTGTTGCGCAACAAAGCTGTTGTTCAGACAGATATACTTATTAGATTTTACTTGCGTTCCCGAAGGCGCGGGGATTCTGGGCGAAGATGCACCAGGGCGATCGTTCTATCGAAACAAAGTGCATCAAACGCAAAAAGCCACGTCCGAAGACGTGGCTTTAATTGCGTTGGCGGGAAGTACGGGGCTCGAACCCGCGACCTCCGACGTGACAGGCCGGCGCTCTAACCAAACTGAGCTAACTCCCCAGGCAGACGTTCGCGTTTGTTTCCGCTCGCGTGCGCTGCGGGGATTAGTATACACAGAAGTCTGTCCACCGCGCAACAACTTTTTTGAAAAAATTTTTCGGTCCCTCCGGGAGGGTCTCCGGGGCCGGCTGGCGCGGGTTTAGTTTGCTGCTCTACAGTCCTGCGCAAGACGGAAAGCACATTAAGTGCTTTCCTT
>UROA01000188.1 GCA_900549355.1 uncultured Collinsella sp.
GATAACGTTGAAAGCCCACCGAGCATCGCATGGGGCCCGCCAGCCGCTTTACCATCGTGGCCGTCGCCGAGGGCGCCATCTCCAAGGAGGACGCAGCGCTATCCAAGAAGGAGTACAAGAAGAAGCTCGCCGAGCGCACGAGCCCGTCAATCGTGTACGACATCGCCAAGGAGATTGAGGCCAAGACCGGTCGCGAGACCCGCGTCGCCATCCCCGGTCACACGCAGCGCGGCGGCCAGCCCGACGCCCAGGACCGCATCTTTGCGACCCAGTGCGGCGTCGAGGCCGCGCTTGGCTGCCTGCGCGGCGAGTTTGGCTACATGATTGCCCTGCGCGACGGCAAGATGTGCCACATGCCGCTCGAGGATGTCGCCGGCAAGCTCAAGTATGTCGACCCCCAGAGCGATCTGGTGCGTGAGGCCAAGGCGTTGGGCATCAGCTTCGGCGACGAATAGCCTCGGCTGGAACTGCTCTCATCGGAGGCCCCAGGGCTTACCTCCCAAATCTTTCCGCAGGACGGAAGGATCCCGCCGCGCGAAGCGCACGGCGGGATCCTGACATGTCCGAGGACGATTTGGAGAGTAACCCTGTGCCCGGTCGACGGGATCCCTAAGCACGCCATGCTTCTTATGTGCAGCAAAGCTAATACTGCTAAAATACAAAGCGCTCATGTAGTTTAAACGCACGACGATAAGGAGCACCAGTGGGTAACCACTTCCGTACCTCCGGTGCGGGCGATGATGCCCCCAAGACGCAGGCAGGCGTCCAGGGCAGTCGTTTCGCCACTCCGGATTCAGAGGGCCAGCCTGTTGCTCAGGCCCCCGCTCAGCCGGCAGATCAGGCACAGCCGGCATCCGATCCCTTTGCCTACAATCCAACCAGCGATGTCGCGCTTTCCGGCACGGCGGGTTTTGAGCCCGTTCAGGCCGTGACCGCTCGCGTGGAGCAGCCTCAGGCTGGTGCCGCCACGCCGCAGCCTACCATGGCCGGCATTCCCGACCCCTTGGCCCCTGCGACGCCGGCTCCTCAGCCTGCGCAGTCCGGTCTCTTTGCCGCTATTCCCGACCCCACGCAGCCTGCTGCCCCGGTGGTCGAGAGCGATCAAGCCGCCGAGGTCGCAAGCCTCGATAACGCGCTCAACAACCCCGATTTTACGTCGGTGTTTGCGCCCATCGATCCGCAGGCCAGCCGCAAGAAGATGGCCAAGCAGGCCGGTGTCGAGCCCGTCATCCTTATGGAGCATGTCACCAAGATCTATCCGGCACAGCCCAACAAGCCTGCACTCGACGACATCAACATCGAGATCTATCCGGGCGAGTTCGTCTTCCTGGTCGGTCACTCCGGCTCGGGTAAGACCACGCTGCTGTCGACGCTCAACCGCGACGTCAAGCCGACGAGCGGTCGCATCCTGGTTGCCGGTCAGGACCTCATGAAGATCAAGAACCGCAAGGTTCCGTTCCTGCGCCGCCAGATTGGCGCCGTGTTCCAGGACTTTAAGCTTCTGCCGCAAAAAACCGCCTACGAAAACGTGGCGTTTGCCCTGCAGTGCATCGGCAAGCCCAAGGGCGTCATTCGCAGCCAGGTGCCCGAGGTGCTGCGTCTGGTCGGTCTGGCCGATCAGATGGACTCGCTGCCCGACCAGCTTTCCGGTGGCGAGCAGCAGCGCGTTGCCGTCGCCCGCGCTATGGTCAACCGTCCGCCGCTGCTGATCTGCGACGAGCCGACGGGCAACCTCGACCCGGCGATCTCGCTGGGAATCATGAAGCTGCTCGAGCGTATTAACCGCACCGGCACCACCGTGATCGTCGCCACGCACGACCGCGAGATGGTCGATAGCATGCACCGTCGCGTGATCGCCCTCGAGGGCGGCCACGTTATCCGCGACCAGGAGAGGGGAGGTTACGGCAACTATGGCACCAACTAACGTGGGCTACTCCTTCAAAGAGGCAATCAGCCACTTCTTCCGTAACTGGACTACCTCGCTCGGCGCCGTCATCACGATCTTCCTTTCGCTGTTTATCATCGGCCTGTTCATCATGGGCTCCGCGATGCTGAACTCCGTGATCGGCACCGTCGAGGATCAGGTTGTCATCAACGCGTTCATTAGCGATGACGCCGATCAGGCCGATGTTCAGGCTTTTGAGGCCGAGCTTAAGACATGGAATAACGTCAAGTCCGTGACCTATAAGGACAAGGACGACGCGCTGGCCGAGTATACGAGCAAGATGTCGGGTAACGCCGACGCCACCATGAGCGCGCTCGACGGCCAGAACCCGCTGCCCGCCTCGTTTGCGATTGAGATGGACGATCCGTCTCAGGTCGAGAGCACGGCCAAGAAGCTCAAGAAGAATGCCGACTTCCAAAAGATCGCGGATGACGGCGACGTCAACGCGAGCGTACTGTATGGCCAGGAGGAAGTAAGCCGCCTGTTCCAGGTGACCAACTACATCCGTATTGCCGCCGTGGTGCTCGTTGGCCTTCTGACCTTTATCACATTCATCTTCATCAACAACACGATTCGCCTGTCCATCACGGCGCGTCGTCGTGAGATTGCGATTATGCGTCTGGTCGGCGCCAGCAACGGCTTCATTCGCGGCCCGTTTATCACCGAGGGCGTGCTGCAGGCCATTTTGGGCTCGCTGCTTTCCATCGGCGTTCTGGAGCTGCTACGCAATCTGATGATTCCGCGTCTGCAGGAGAGCATCGGCTGGATGTCGTTTGCCCTGCCGATGCAGTACTACCTGGTGACCTATGCTGCGCTGATTCTGGTCGGCGTGATTATCGGTCTCTTTGGTTCTGCCATCGCCATGCGCCGCTACCTGCGCGTGTAGGCATGCCTGGAACTCATCCCTTCCAACGGGTCGTCTCTTATGGGGCGGCCCGTTTTTTGATCCCTAGGGGACGGCAGGAAAGCGAATCATTTGGGTAGACTCTTTGGAGTTCGCAATCGATAGTTAGGA
>UROA01000189.1 GCA_900549355.1 uncultured Collinsella sp.
CCCCCGCCGCAACCACACGCTGCGTCCAAGCCGGCATGGCAGCTTGTTCGGTCTGCGAGGCAGGCTCGTTCTGTGCAATCTGCTCATGCTGCATCAGCGACAACTCGCCGCACCCGGCAAAGCCCTCAACTTCGTCGAGTTCATCCGCCAGATTCACGCCGTGCACGTATCCCATATCTACAGCCGGGGAGTCGCCAGCATGCTGCGCCGGCCCTCCAGCGTCATCGTATACAAGGGGGTTCCGGGGGCGCCGACCATGCTCGGCTTCCGCTTTTCCATAATCATCAACACGCGGGCCTCTTGTAGCGCGAGGCGCCCCGGGTTCCCTATCAACAAAAGCATCGGGCTCAATCGTCATGCGCCGATCGGAATCAACCGCTCCCTCGCCCGCGCGCCCGTTGCCGCATATACTGTGCGCAGCGATGACCTCGGTCGCCCCTGCGCGAAACAGCCCCTCGATATCCGACGGATCGAGTGCTTCTATCAACACGACCACGCGACTCACGCGGCCTTCGGCCGTCAGGCGCGCAACAGTCTTGCGCACATCTTCGGTATCAAACAGAGACGCCGCGATGATGGCAGCCCCGCGGCGCGACGGAAACGCCCGCGCCATGGAAATCAGCCCGTCCAGGTCACCCACGCGAAGCACCTGTGCACCCGCATCACGGCCCTCGACTTCCCGCTGCAACAGCCCGTAATCGCCGCACGCGCAGCACGCAAGCCAGATCGCCTTCATCACTCGTCGCCTCCGCTCTTTTTGCCGCGCGCCGTTGCGGGAATCGTCAAGCTGACCGTTCCCTTGCCCGAGGCTCCCAGCAGTTCCTTGACGTCTTCGGGGTCAGCCGCCAGCGTCACCCATTCGATCTTGCCCTCGCGCGTGGCACCGGAATCCTCACTGGTATCGATCACGTACGCACCGCACAGCCGATCGGTTACGCCGTCTTTTTGCACATACACATCCACGTAGCTGCCCACGCCCGTAGCGCCGCCGACCGAGTGCTCGGCATCGACCGCCACCGAAACGGCGACCTTGCCCTTAGGCACCTCGAGCTTGTGGCTCTCGGCCTTGGTGTAGACATTGCAGATCACGGCGTTTTTGGGAATACGCGAAGTCGTCACGTCGCCGCGCACCTGGCGCAGCTCGGTCGCCGCGTCACGCGGCAGCAGACTCGTCAACCATTCCTGGGTTATGACATTGGTCTCATCGAGGGTCTCGCCCACATCGATATCGCGCGCCGCGACGCATACCTCGACGCGATCGCCACCGTACTTGGCCAAGGTCTCAGCCTGGACCTGTTCGGCTTGCGAGCGAATCGACGAACCGTAAACCATGCAGAGCAGCGCAGCGAGCACGCCCGCGACCAGACTGATGGCGATGCGCTTGCTCTTGTTCACGGCCGCTCCTCTCATGGCAGTGCCGGGCGAATGCCCGTACCACCATTGTCTGGGTGGTCAGAGTGCAAAGCGGCGCAATCGCGATCTCGGTTTTCGATGTCAAACCAATCGCTAACCAAAAACTAACCAGCCCGTCAAGCTCGTGGCAAGGTTTTGGTCAGCACGTCAGCAAACTGCATGTTTCGAGGCTTTTTCGCAGCAAAAAAGCCGTCTCCCGAACAGTTGGAAGACGGCTGTCATAGGAAAAATCAATTACAGATGGACATCGGGATCGAGCATTTGAGCGCTCACGCGCATGGATGACGCCAGGTTTTGGAACGTTTCCAGACGCAGGCTGTCGATCTGCCCGGCTTCCTCGGCCTCGCGAACGGCGCAACCCGGCTCATGGGTATGTGTGCAATCGCCAAACCGGCAAGCGCGCGATGCCTCGACAATCTCGGGGAAAGCGCGCGCCAGACCCCGCTCGTGACCCACGAGCGGTAGGCTGCGCAGGCCCGGGGCATCGGCGATCACGCCGGCGTCGCCCGGCAGTGCCACCATCACGCGCGCGACGGTAGTGTGACGGCCCTGGTCGTCGCGTTCGCGCACACCGCCAGTCGCCAACGTATCGTGGCCCAGCAGCGCATTGAGCAGCGTCGACTTGCCGGCGCCCGACTCGCCCAGAATCATGGCGCAGCTCCCGGTAGGCACGCAGGCACGGACCTCGTCCAGGCCGCGGCCCTCGGCAGAGGACGTCACGATCACGCGCACGTCCGGACCCACCAGGCGGCGCACGCGGTCCAGATCGCGCTCGAGCTCCTCGGCATCGCAGCG
The DNA here is from genome assembly GCA_900549355.1 of uncultured Collinsella sp. Taxonomy (GTDB): domain Bacteria; phylum Actinomycetota; class Coriobacteriia; order Coriobacteriales; family Coriobacteriaceae; genus Collinsella. The sequence continues at coordinate 2,209 of UROA01000189.1, forward strand.
ATCAGCTTTGGTGAGTACCACCACCGGCTCGGCATCGCAGTCGAGCGCCAACACCAGCGAGCGCGCCACGCGGTCGAGCAGCACCTCACCGGCACCGAGCGCCTGCACGATTAGCACGCTATCCACGTTGGAGCAGAGCACCTGACGCTCTCCGCGGGCACGGCCGCGCCAACGCTCAAAGCTCGTACGGCGCGGCAGCACGCACTCAATCACGCCCATATCGTGCCCGGGAGCGCGGCGCACCGCCACACGGTCGCCCACGGCAGGCAGCAGGACCTCGTCCTCGCCGCGCGACTTGGCAAACCCCACGGCATGCTCGGCGCGAAAGGTGTCGTCGGCAGTCGCCACCAGCGGAAACCCGCGATCCAAGCGCACCACGGCGCCAAGCTGCATCTGCTCGGGCTCCTCGGCATGTGCGCAAAAATCGTCAAAGGCAGTCTGCTGGGCTTCATCGACCGGCAGGTCATCAAACGCTGGAACATCCTGCAGCGCGTCGAGTCCCGGCACGCTCGCCAGCAGCTCCTCGGCAGACGCGGGGGCCTCGGTCGCAAGCTTCCGACGACGATCGCGCTTAGCCCGCGCCCCCGTCGTCTTTTTCTTCGCCTTAGCCTTGCCCACAAACGCCTCCCAGCACCACAAATCACAACTGAGCAGGTATTTTAAATCAAAAAGAGCTGGCCGGGCAAAGCCCTAAATCAGAACCACCCTTAAAAAGGGTGGTTTGCTCTTAGGGTATAACCCACGGGC
>UROA01000190.1 GCA_900549355.1 uncultured Collinsella sp.
CCGCCCATGCCGCGGCTGGCAAAGTACTCGCGCGGACGGCCGTCCTTACCGCGCATGAGCATGGTGTGGTAGAACTGGGCGGTCTCGGCGCACAGATCGTAGATGCGGGCACGCTTGGTGCCGCGCTCGCGGCGATCTCCGGTGTCATGCAGCTCAATACCCGCGCGATCGGCCAAGTAACGGATTGACTCGGGAAAGCTCAGGTTCTCGCGCTTCATGATATACGTGAAAACGTCGCCACCCTCGCCGCAACCAAAGCAATGCCACACCTGCGTGGCGGGGATAATGTGGAAGGACGGCGTCTTCTCGCCATGGAAGGGGCAGCATCCCCAAAACTCATGGCCGCGAGGCTTGAGCTCGACCGTTTCCTGCACGATGGCAACCAGGTCAGACGCAGCGCGTACCTGGTCTTTTTCCTCATCGCTAATCACGGATGCTCACCCCCTGATCGCCCAAGTTGTGACGAATATCCTCGATATTACCCTCGACGGTCGCGATCAACTCATCCAGCGAATCGAACACACGCGAGGGACGCAGCCAGCGCGTAAACGCCAGCGAAACGGAAGCGCCGTACAGGTCGCCCGTATAACCAATTAAATTAGCCTCGAGATGCGCAGATGCCGCATCGTCAGCATACGTTGGCGGCAGGCCGACGTTCACAGCAGCGGGCCACGCGGTGTCATCGACCAGCACCAGACCCTCATACACGCCATCGGCTGGCACCTGAATGCCGTCGGGAACCTGCAAGTTTGCCGTGGGAAAGCCCATGCCAGAACCCTCGTGACGGCCGCGAATAACACCGCCACGCACCATATACGGACGGCCGAGTAACCCAGCAGCAAGCTCCACATGGCCCTGTCCCAGCTCATAACGAATGCGGGTGGCACAAATGGCCTCACCGCCCTCGCAAAGCAGGTCGTGAGCATACACGTCAACGCCGCGCTCGGCACCCCAGGTGCGCATCTCGGCAACACCAGAAGCACCGCCACGACCCAGCCTAAAGTCACTGCCAACGCGAATCGAGCGAATGTCGACTACGCGTGACAGCAGTGCGAGAAAACCGACATGGTCGAGTGCCGCAACCTCAGGCGTAAAGGGAACGGCCACCACCGCATCGACCCCGGTTTGAGCCAAGGCATGCAGACGGTCGGCCGTCGTCATCAATTTTTGAGCGGGCGAAGGGCTCACCACAACGTCCGGGTCGGGATCGAAGGTAACCACGACCGCCTTACAGCCATGGGCACGGGCATCACGGACAAGCGCTTCGATGAGTTCCTGGTGTCCACGGTGAACGCCGTCGAACACGCCAATGGCGATTGAAGCGGCACCCAAGTGCTCACACTCATCAAACGTATCGGCAGCAACGATGCGAGCCTCGTCCGACTCGCCCGCGAAAAAGACACGCGCGAGCTCGCGAGCGGACAACATCATCGAACACCGCCGATTGCCTGCGGAAACACGTGCTCCATGACAAAGCGGCCGCCCTCAATGCGGGCGAGCGCCTTGAGTCCCCCATCGAGCACCAACGCAAACGGCGCCTTCAAGGAATCGAAATCGGCAAGCGCACGCTCAACGGGAATGCGTCGGCCGCAGAGCAGGTCGTCGGCAAGATTGCCCGGCAAGTCAACACGTGTGGCGCCCAGGGCCGCAATGGGATCCAGGGCAAAGCCAGCGGCGGACTCGGGAGAAAGCTCCTCCACCGCATGACAGGCGCCAATGGAAACAGCACCGGAGGCCGTGCGGCGCAGCGCGGAAATATGCGCGGCGCTCTCACAGGCACGGCCCAGGTCGCGAGCGAGCGCACGGATATAGGTGCCCTTGCTCACCGAGAACGCCACGGTCCACACACACGTATCATCCTCGCCGCCCACGGCGATCAGGTCGGCGGCATAGACCTCGACGGGGCGCGGAGGTAGGTCCACCGCATTGCCCTCGCGAGCAGACTTGTAGGCGCGAACGCCATTGACCGAGATAGCCGAAAACGCCGGCGGCACCTGCATCTGCGGGCCCAGCATAGCGGCCAAGTGCTCACGGGCATAGGCAGGATCGCGGAGCTCGTTGGTAACAGCCACTGTGCGGACCGCCTCGCCCTCCGCATCATCGGTATTGGTCTCGGCACCAAACGAGATGTCGGCGACATAGCTTTTGGTATCGAGGGTTAGCATGCCCAGCAGACGAGTAGCCTGGCCCACGCCCACCACCATGACGCCGGACGCCATGGGGTCGAGCGTACCGGCATGGCCGACGCGCCGCTCATGGAGGGCGCGTCGGCATTGCGAGACCACATCGTGGGACGTGCAGCCCACCGGCTTATCGACGGCGAGCAGCATATTCAGTTGAGAAGGCGTACGACGAGCCATGTACCATCCAAAAAGTTAAAGCTCGACGGTCACCGAAGCGGGATCCTCCCCTACCAGCTCGGCCAGCATGGGAAGTGCCACGGCGAGCGTCTCGCGAATTGTTCCGTTGTTGGAAAAGCCGGCGGCGGCATGATGCCCGCCACCGCCAAAGTTGGCAGCAATCTCGGACACATCGAGGTCGCCCTTGGAGCGCAGGTTGCCACGCACCTTGGTATCGCCCTCAATGCCCTTTAAGAACATGCAGACCTCGACGCCCATCACCGAACGCACCACATCGACCAGGCCGTCGCACTCGTCCGAGGTGACGCCGCAGGCCTCAAGGTCGCTCTGGTAGGCATAGCTATACGCCACGCGCCCATGCGCGACCGTCTTAATGCGACCCATGACAATGGACTTGAGGTGCAAAAACTCAACGCGCATGCTCTGGTAAACCTCGAGCGCAACGCGCGCCGGATCGGCACCGTGCGCCACCAGGCGCGAGGCTGCATGGAACGCGGCAGCATCGGCGTTTTGGTACTGAAAACGGCCGGTA
>UROA01000191.1 GCA_900549355.1 uncultured Collinsella sp.
CCGATACATACCCAGCTCGCGCGAACGGCGTGTCGCCTCGGGGTAATACGGACGAAAATCGCGAATCACCGGAGTGAGACCGCGGGGGGCAGCCAGACGCTCCAACACATCATTGCAGGTTTCGAACAACTGATACGGCGAGACGGCGAGCGTCGTACCCACAAACTCAAACCCGCGTTCCTGGGCCACACGACATGCCTCGGCCAGACGCAGGGCATAGCACGCGCGACAGCGACGGGGTCGATCGGCGCCCAGAGGGGCCACGCCGGCCTCCCAGCGCTCCCGGTCCTCCCCCGCCTCGATAAGCTCGATGTCGCCATCGGCACACCACCGGCGCAGCTCGTCCAGGCGACGCTGCCATTCATCGTGCGGTTGAATATTGGGGTTGGTCCAGCAAATCGTGGGCTCAAACCCTTCCTCGCGCAGCAGGCGAACCGGCTCAAGCGAGCACGGCGCGCAGCAAGCGTGCAACAACAACGGCTTCATCAACATCTCCTCACCCAAAAAAGCGCACGCCAAAGGACGTGTCCTCGCAGGCGACAATGCGGCGGTCGCGCAAAATGGTCCGCACGTAATACCAGTCGCCCACACAACCCGACAAATGCAAGCCGGCCGCCAGGTAGCACAGCAGCGGATAGCCCGAAAACGTAAACCCCAGGGCAAACACTGTCGTCACAACAACCGTCGGCGCCAGGCAAACCGCCATGTACCGCCGGCGCGAATACACAACGCCCTCGGCGCAGGTGTAGATCATCGCCGTCTCGCGATTCGCCCCAAAGGTCACCTTCGCGCCCGCAGGCGCCAGCAGCTTAAAAAACACACCGTGCACCAGCTCGTGCACGGCAAATGACGCCGCAGAAACCGCAGCCAAGCCGACTATCCAGCCCAAGACAGCCGTCCAGCCGCCCGCGTCAGCCGCATCCAAGTCTGCAGGCCCACCCAGCAGCATAAACACCGGCACCAGGCACACGGCAAACACGCCGACTACGGCCATCCCCCACACAAAGCAGGCGTGCAGAAAATCCTCGTCTTCAAACGCATGTATGTTGGAAATCTCATTCATAGCATCTTAGGATAGCGCCCCTGCCACGCACCCGCCCGCATGTGCGATAATGTCGAACGATATGCACGAATTGACCACCGCGCCGCCGAGCCCCGCGCCCGGCCGCGCCCTCACCATATGCGAAGGAGTCCCATGGCATCCAAATACTCCATGAACGACCGTCCCAGCTGGCCTCGCCGCGCCATCGTTACCGCCGGCGAGCCCTACGGCAACAAGGGCCTTCACTTTGGCCACGTCGGCGGCGTCTTTGTCCCGGCCGACTTCTTCGCCCGCTTCCTGCGCGACCGTCTGGGCCGCGAGAACGTCATCTTCACCTCGGGCACCGACTGCTACGGCTCACCCATCATGGAGAGCTACCGCAAGCTCAAGGAGAACGAGGGCTACGACAAGTCCATTAACGAGTACGTCGAGTCCAATCACTCCCGCCAAGCAGCGACCCTCAACAACTACAACATCAGCTGTGACATCTACGGCGGCTCGGGCCTTGAGCCGGCTGCGCAGATTCACAACGAAGTGACCGCCGAGATTATCGAGCGCCTGCACGAGCAGGGCACCATCTCCAAGCGCTCCACGCTGCAGTTCTACGACGCCAAGGCCGGCACGTTCCTCAACGGCCGTCAGGTGATCGGCCGCTGCCCCATTCAGGGCTGCAAGTCCGAGAAGGCCTATGCCGACGAGTGCGACCTGGGTCACCAGTTTGAGCCTGAGGAGCTCATCGCGCCCAAGAGCCAGCTCACCGGCGAGGTGCCCGAGCTGCGCCCGGTCGACAACCTCTACTTCGACCTGCCGGCCTACCTCGACTTTATGAAGACCTATACCGCCAAGCTCGCCCAGAACCCGCAGGTTCGCTCCGTGGTCTCCAAGACCATGGAGGAGTGGCTGCTGCCGGCCCAGCTCTACATCCAGAACAAGTTCCGCGAGGCCTTCGACGCCGTCGAGGACCAGCTGCCCGAGCACACCGTGCTGGAGCCCGAGGGAAACAAGAGCAGCTTTACCGTCACCTTCCCCAGCTGGAAGGAGCGCGACGACGCCCATGCGGTGCTCGCCAACGGCGGCGTGCGCTTCCGCAGCGGCAAGGCGCTCGTGCCTTTCCGCATCACCGGCAACATCGACTGGGGCGTTCCGGTGCCCCAGGTTGACGGCGTTTCCGACGTCACCTGCTGGTGCTGGCCCGAGAGCCTGTGGGCGCCCATCAGCTATACGCGTACCGTGCTCGCGCGCGATGCCAAGGCCGCCGGCGTGACCGAGGGCGTCGCCGCCCAGGATGCCGCCCTCATGGGCGAGCCCGCTGCCGACTCCACACAGGTGCCCGCGCCCACCTACCAGCACAGCTCACTCGACTGGCGCGACTGGTGGTGCTCTGACGACGCTCAGATCTACCAGTTCATCGGTCAGGACAACATCTATTTCTACTGCATCGCGCAGACCGCCATGTGGGAGGCCCTGGGCTGGGACCTCACGCAGAGCACCGTCAGCGCCTGCTACCACCTGCTCTACATGGGCAAAAAGGCTAGCTCGTCCTCGCAGACGCCTCCCCCGCCGGCAGACGACCTGCTCAACCACTACACCTGCGAGCAGATGCGCGCGCATTGGCTGTCGCTCGGCCTGTCCGAAAAGCCGGTGAGCTTTAGCCCCAAGGCATACGACACGCGTGTGACCGGCAAGGACAAGGACGGCAACGAGGTGCGCGCCTGCGACGACAAGCGCGTTATCGACCCGGCCCTTAAGGAGAGCGCCCTTTTGACCGGCGTGTTCAACCGCCTGGCCCGCAGCTGCTTCTACGGCGTTGCCATCAAGGAAGGCGACGAGAGCCCCTACCGCAACGGCT
>UROA01000192.1 GCA_900549355.1 uncultured Collinsella sp.
GCCGATGAGCTGGGGGTCGAGCGCGTGACGACGGCACGCGAGCTGACGGTCGACGAGATTGCGGCGCTATGTGCCACGGGCGTGCCCATCGAGGTATTCTGCCACGGTGCGATTTGCATCGGCTATTCGGGGGCGTGCGAGTTCTCGGCCCTGCGGCGTGGGCGCTCGGCGATGCGCGGCGACTGCACACAGCCGTGCCGTCTGGCGTACGACCTAGTGGACGAGGCGGGGCAGAGCGTTGTCGCCGTCGAGGGAGATCGCCTGCTGTGCCCGCGCGACTATCTGGGTATTGCGCATCTGCCCGAGCTTGTAGATGCCGGCGTGGCGTCGCTCAAGATCGAGGGGCGCATGAAGAACCCCGATTACGTATTCAACGTGGTGCGGGTGTGGCGCCGGGCACTCGATATGCTGTGCGACGGCGCGTGGGACCCCGGTGCCGTGGAAGAGCTTGAGCGCGAGCTGGGAAGGTCGTTTAACCGTGGGTTTACCGATGCGTACCTGCGAGGGCGTTCGGGTGCCGAGCTGATGAGCTTTGAGCGCGCAATTAACCAGGGCGTGCGCGTGGGGCGCTTGGTCGCTGTGGGCCACGAAGAGGTGACCGTTGAGCTCGACGCCGCCGTGGCGGCGGGTGACGCGCTCGAGATTCGGTTCTATCCGGGTGTCGACGCGCGTCCCGATGTGCCCAAGCGCTGGCCGCAGGTGCCCTGCCCGGTGGATGCCGCAGCGGGGAAGCGCGTCGTCGTGCATTGCAAGCGTAAGGTGGACACGGGCTGCGAGGTGTACCTGATTCGCAGCGCCGGTGTGTTGGATCAGACGGCGGCGGTGTTGGAGCGCATGCGGGCCGAGGCGGATGCGATTGCGCCCGCTGCGCCGTTGAGGTGCTGCCCTTTGAGGGCGTTGCGGTGGATGGTGGTGCGTCGACGGAGTCGGTGGAATGCGCGGTTCCCACTCGCATGGTTTTTGCTTGGCAGCTGATGGATGCCGACCCGCGCGGAGAACTCGATTTGTCCGACGCCGTTGTGGTGCTTGACGAGGTGTGCCGCACGGGTGACGCTGACCGGACTCGCTCACTGATGCAGCGTGCCGGGCGCGTCGTCTGCCGCAACCTGGGACAGGTGGTGATCGCTCGCGAGCTGGGCGTGACGTTTGACGTGGCGGCGCCGGTGTTCTGCGCGAATCGGGCCACGCTTGCCTGGCTGCGCGGACTCGGTGTGGGGCGGGTGTACTTGCCGGCCGAGTTGCTCGGCAATGATGCGGAGCGTATTGCCGAACTGGCTGCTGAGCCCGGCGTCTTGGGTCCGGTCGACGCCGACCGTCCCGAGCTTATGGTGTGCGAGCACTGCCTGCTGACCGCCGAGGGCGTCTGCGCCACCGATGCGACGGGACAGGTCCGTTGCCGCGACTGCTTGCGTCGTCGGCAGGTACGCTATCTGGTCGAGCGTGACGGTACACGTCTGCCGGTCGCCGTCGATGCATGCGGCAGGACGAGGATTTTCCTGTCGTAGGTGCCGCGTCGCGTCAGTTTGTTATCATATGAGAGTTTATGGACTTCCAGCACCGCCGTATCCGGTGAGGGTGCTATAGCAAAAGGAGGATACCCAATGCTGTCTGTTGACGAGCAAATGCGTATCATCACCTCGGGCGCCGCGCAGATCGTTCCCGAGGCCGACCTTCGCAAGAAGCTTGAGAAGGGCGAGCCCCTCAACATCAAGCTCGGCGTCGACCCCACCAGCCCCGACCTGCACCTGGGCCATGCCGTGCCGCTGCGCAAGATGCGCCAGTTCCAGGACCTGGGCCACAACGTCACCCTTATCATCGGCAACGGCACCGCGCTGATCGGCGATCCCTCGGGCAAGAACTCCACGCGTCCGCAGCTTTCGCAGGAGCAGATCGAGGCCAACGCCGAGACCTACGTGAGCCAGGCTATGAAGATCCTGGATCCCGAGAAGACCACCATCGTGCACAACGGCGACTGGATCCTGTCGATGGATCTTGCCGGCCTGCTGCAGGTGTGCTCCAAGTTCACCGTCGCCCGCATCCTCGAGCGCGATGACTTTACCAAGCGCTACCAGTCCCAGACGCCGATCGCCCTGCACGAGTTCCTGTACCCCGTGATGCAGGCCTTCGACTCCGTTCAGATCAAGGCCGACGTGGAGATGGGCGGCACCGACCAGCTCTTCAACCTGCTCGCCGGTCGCGAGCTCATGGAGAAGATGGGCATGGAGCCGCAGATCGCGCTCACCATGCCGCTGCTCGAGGGCACCGACGGCGTGCGCAAGATGTCCAAGTCCTATGGCAACTACATCGGCCTGACCGACGCTCCCAAGGATATGTTCGGCAAGACCATGTCCATCCCCGACGAGATGATCGGCAAGTACTACCGCCTGGCGAGCTCGCTCACCCCGGCCGAGGTCGACAAGATCGACGCTGCCCTGGCCGATGGTTCTGCCGACCCCTACGAGCTCAAGCGCGCTCTGGGTCGCGACCTGTGCGACACCTACCACGGCGCCGGTGCCGGCGACGAGGCTCAGGCCGAGTTCGACCGCGTGTTCAAGGAGGGCCAGCTCGCCGACTTCCCCGAGAAGCACGTTGAGCTGACCGTCAACGGCGAGGGCCAGATCTACCTCGCCGGCCTGCTCAAGGACCTGGGTCTTTCTGCCAGCGCCGGCCAGGCTCGTCGCGATATCGACGGCGGCGGCGTCAAGATCAACGGCAAGGCCGTGGCTCCCAAGAGCTATAACATCGATCCCAGCGCCCTCAAGCTGGGCGACACCCTCTCCGTGGGCAAGCGCAAGGGCTTTAAGTTGATTTAGTTACGCGGTTTTACCAAACCGCGTAACAGCTCGACGCTGCAAGCCC
>UROA01000193.1 GCA_900549355.1 uncultured Collinsella sp.
GGCGTCGCCGACCCCTGCCTGGGCCATGCGCCCGACCAGGTGGTCTTCTATGAGCTCACGCGTAAGTTTGTGGAGACCGAGGAAGACGTTCCCCAGGAGGCCTGCGACGTGCTGTACTACACGCTCGCCGTGGGCCACCACACCGGCGTGCTCGATTGCTTTGAGCCGCGCCTGTCGGTGCCGGTGGATGTCTTCTATTCGCTCGTCGACGCGCTGCCGGAGGGGGAGGCCAAGACCAAGTTCGAGGCCATCCGCTCCTTTGGCGAGTGCCAGCTTGACAAGGCGGCGGTGCCGTCGCTGCTCGAGGCCTGCGACACGCTGCTCGACGAGCGCGGTTTTCGCGGCTCGGCCAAGGCCGGCATCTCGGTGTTCGACGACGACTTTGGCCTGCATGCCCAGCAGGTCGCGTTTCTGATGAAGTTCCGCGATCTGGTTGAGCGCGTGCGCGATGTGTCGGGCGTGTATCTGACGGGAAGGTTGCAGTAATGGGTCGCGTTGTGGATGGTCGTGTGAACGGCGCCCCATTTGCGGGTATCGTGCTCACGGCGGGAAGCGTGCTGCGCGCCGACGATGCCGCCGGCCCCGTGCTCTCCAAAAAGATGGAGGACACGCCGCTTGCCGGCTGGTACACCATCGATGGTGGTCAGACGCCCGAGGATGACATCATCGAGGTCAAGCGCGAGCGTCCGCCGCGTTTGGTTTTGGTCGATGCCGCCGACATGGCGCTGCCCGTCGGCGCCATCCGCTTGCTCGACAAACGTGATGTGGCCCGCAAGTCGATGTTCACCACGCATTCGCTTCCCTTGTCGATTTTGATCGAAGAGATTGAGCAATCGTGCGAAGATATCGTCTTCATAGGGATTCAGCCGGGCGACACGGAGTTCTACAACCCCATGTCCCCGGAGGTCTTTGAGGCTGTCGACGCCGTGTACGACGCCGTGGCCGCCAACGACTTTTCCCACTTTGTCCGCTTGGGGCAAGAGCAATAGGAGCTCTTGTCCCTGCTGATTAGGAAAGAAGTGATTGACATGGCAGATTCCAAGGTGGAGTATCCCGCTCCCGATTGCCTGGCGCCCGCCGCGATCGAGGCCAAGACCGAGGCCGCCGGCGTGACCAAGGCTAACCTGCCGGTCGCTAAGGCCTTTCTGTTGGCAATGTTCGCCGGCGCGTTCATTGCCTTCGGTGGCCTGTTCTTTACCGTATTCTTGAGCGATAGCACACTCGGCTGGGGCGCCCAGCGCGTCGTGGGCGGTCTGTGCTTTTGCCTGGGCCTGGTGCTCGTGCTGGTGTGCGGCGCCGAGCTGTTTACCGGCAATTCGCTTATGGTCTGCGCACTCAAGAGCAAAAAGATCACCCTGGTTCAGATGCTTAAGGCCTGGGTCGTCGTGTGGGTCGGCAATTTTGTCGGTGCCCTGTTCATCGTCTTTTTGGTGTACATGGCCGGCATCTATAAGCTCAACGGCGAGGCGGTCGCCAACTCCATGGTGAGCGTCGCCGCCGGCAAGGTGACGATCGACTGGGTGACGATCTTCTTCCGCGGCATCCTGTGCAACATCTTTGTGTGCCTGGCCGTGTGGATCGGTACCGCCGGTAAGACCGTGGTCGATAAGGTTGTGGGCATTCTGCTGCCCATCGCCGCCTTTGTGGCCTGCGGTTTTGAGCACTGCGTCGCCAACATGTACTTTTTGCCTATGGGTGCCGTGATGCACGCGTGCGGCTATGGTGCCGACGTCGCCGGCGCCGATGCGCTCAACGCTGCGGGCATTGCGTTTAACTTGTCCGCCGCCACGCTGGGCAACATCGTGGGCGGCGCGGTTCTGATCGCGCTCGGCTACTGGTTTGTCTACGCCAAGAAGTCCGAGGCGTAAGGTGCCGTCTGTTTGGCGTTGGGCCTCCCGCGGGGCGTTGCCGTGCGGGAGGCTTTTTGGGTCTGGGGCTCGTTGCCGGGCTTTTGACCTGTTGTGTTTGGCTTGTGAAAGGGGTAATCGAGATGGCATCTGCTGTGAAGCATGACGGTCGCTCCGTGGTGACGACATGCGGGGGATGCTATGCCGATTGCGCCTTTGCGGCCCATGTTGAGGATGGGCGTGTGGTGGCCGAGTTGCCGGTGCCGGGGCATCCGTGCGCGGCGCGTGCCCTGTGCGCCCGCGGACGGCATCGCCTGGCAATGCCGTTTGACGAGCGTGACCGCATTGTGCACCCCATGCGACGCCGCCGGGATGGCTCGGGGTTTGATGCGATTACCTGGGACGAGGCGTTCGCGCAGATTGCCGAGCGTCTTTTGGGGATTGTTGACGAGTGCGGGCCTCGTGCACTGGGCATGACACTCGGCGTTCCCTCGTTCGACCGCTACTGGGCCTATCGCTTTATGCATGCGCTGGGCTCGCCCAACGTATACGGTGCCGACGGTGCTTGCGAGGTAAGCCGACTTACCGGCTGGGAGCACAGCCTGGGCTATAGTCCCGCCTCCGACCTGGCGCGTACCGATTGCATTATGTACCTGGGGCGTTCCATTGTCGATTCGTCGACGATGGGAGCCGTTGATGCGCTCAACGATGCGCGCCGGCGCGGGGCGAAGATTATCGTGGTCGACCCGCGGCGCAGCGGCTCGGCTGCGCTTGCCGACCGCTGGTTGCGCGTGCGCCCGGGCTGCGACCTGGCCTTGCTGTTGGGCATTGCGCATGTCTTGATTGCCGAGGATCTGTATGACCACGAGTTCGTGACCCGCTATACCACGGGTTTTGACGAGCTGGCGAAGGCGGCGAGCGCTTGGACGCCCGAGTGGGCCGAGTCGATGTGCGACGTGCCGGCCGCAGAGATCGCC
>UROA01000194.1 GCA_900549355.1 uncultured Collinsella sp.
TCGCGGCTTTCTCGGCAGCAAGACGAGCGCGACGCTCGGCAAAGGTCTCCTTCTTTGCGGGCGCTGCCGTCTCGGCGGCATCCTCGTCCGCATCGGAATCGTCATCGACGGCAGTCTTCTTGGGCTTGACCGGTGCCGAAGCGGCCTCACTTACCGGATCGATAATCTCGGACTGAACAACGGCCGTCATCTTTTCCTGCGTCTCGCGGAACTGACGGATGGCACGGCCGATCGTGCGGCCCATCTGTGGGAGCTTATCCGGGCCAAACAGCAAAAAGCCGAAGACCACGATGATCGCGAGCTCACCCTCTCCAATACCAAACACACATACCTCCAAGGCTCGATGTGAGTCGAGCCCGCACCGCGCCATTCGGCCGGAACTCGTCTATTCATTCGGTCAAGTATAGCGCCCGGACGCCAAAACGTCCGAGCGCATCACAAACATATGCCAAACGGCACGCCCTTTTGGGGGCAAAGATTATGCAGCGGTGATCGAAATCTCCTGGTCGACACCCAACAGCTGGACCACGCGCATCACCGGGGGCTGCACATTGGTGCAGCTAAAGCGCTTGCCGTGGTCGACCGCGTGGTGCGCGGCGCCCACGAGCACGCCAATGCCCGTCGAATCGATGTAGCTCACCTGGGCAAAATCGAGCTCAACGGCCTCAGTGGGCTGCTCGAGCGCCAGGTCGATGGCATTGCGCAGGCTATCGGCGTTAGAGATATCGATCTCGCCGGTTACCTTAATGGTGTAGAGCTCTGGCGTGGGGTTGGTGGAAATACCCAAATCCATGTATACGCTCCTTTACGTATCGAAAGTGCGGATAGTACGGGAAGCCGCGCGTTAGGCGCGCTCGGCACGCGCAAGCTCGGCAGCGACGAGCTTGACGGCCAGCACCAGCACATCGAGCGCGGCCTCCAGGTCCTCGACCGTGGGATAGCTCGGCGCGATGCGGATGTTGGTATCGCGCGGATCCTTGCCATAGGGCCAGGTAGCACCGGCCGGCGTGAGCTTGACGCCCAGGTCGGCACAAAGCGCGGCGACCTTTTGGGCCGAGCCCTCGGGACCATCGAAGCTCACAAAGTAGCCGCCGCGGGGGTGCGTCCAGGTGGCGCAGCCCGTGTCGCCCAAGCCCTCGGTGAGCTTGCGCTCGACGGCCTCAAAGCGCGGACGCAGAAACTCGGCATGCTTTTTCATGTGCTCCTTGACCGCCTCGATGGTGGGAAGGAAGCGCACGTGACGCAGCTGGTTGAGCTTGTCGGCGCTGATGAGGCCGGCCTTCAGGCGCTTGGAGAACTCAGCGATGACCGCGGGGCTCGCGCCGATAAAGCCGATGCCGGCGCCCGGGAAGGTGATCTTGGACGTCGAGGCGAATGCCACCACGCGATCCTCGGTGCCCGCCGCGCGGGCAAGATCGAAGATGTTGGCGAGCTCGTCGGTCTCGTCGTACAGGTCGTGCACGCAGTAGGCGTTGTCCCAGAAGATGCGGAAATCGGGCGCGGCCGTGGGCATCTCGACCAGGCGGCGCACAGTGTCCTCGCTAAAGGTGATGCCCGTGGGGTTGGAATACTTGGGCACGCACCAGATACCCTTGATGGAATCGTCGGCGGCAACGAGGCGCTCGATCTCGTCCATGTCGGGGCCGTTGTCGGTCATCGCGACGGGGACGTTCTCGATGCCCAGGTCGGCGGTGATGCCAAAGTGGCGATCGTAGCCGGGCACCGGGCACAGGAACTTGACCTTCTTGCCGTCATGCGCGGCCTCGTAAGCCTCCCAAGGCTCACTGCCGCACGAGCCACAGCGCCAGAACATGCCGGCGATGTCGTGCTCGATCAGCAGGCTCGACGAACCCAGCACGAGCGTCTGCTCGGCGGGGCAGCCCAGGAACTCCCCCGCCAGCTTGCGTGCCGAAGGAATGCCCTCAAAGCAACCGTAGTTGGAACAGTCGACGTTGCCGTCGTGCAGATCGGCATCGGCATTGAGGATATCGAGCATGGGTCGAGAGATGTCCACCTGGGAGGGCGACGGCTTGCCGCGGGCCATGTCGAGCGCCAGGCCCTTGGCCTTGACCTCGGCGACCTCGGCTTTGAGCGCCTCGATGGCGGCATCGAGTTCGGTGGTTTCCATCTTCTGGTAGATCGTCTGCATGGGTGCGACCTTTCACGAAGCGGTACGTTGCAATTCTTCTAAGTATAGACCGCCACCGTCGCAACGTTATGAAGCCGTGATAGATTAAGTCCATCGCAATGAATTACGAATCGCCGCGCATGCCGGCATGAAGCGCCCAAGGAGGCACTATGGAGTACGGATCGTTCCAGGCCGAGGAATTCGGCGACCTTCAGCGCCTGGTCGACGGACTGTTTTACGACCGCCACGCCATCGACCGCCTGGATCTGATCGTACAGGCCGAAATCTTGGACCTGGCGCCCGATCTCATGGAAATCGTCAACCTGCTACCGCCCGGCTATTACGACCGCCAGTCACTTTGCGACCAGCTCAACTCCGCCTTGGCCGCCCACGGCTGGGGCGCCGTCTACGGCACCGTGGAATAAACCTAGTCATTGGGGCCTGTGGCCAAAAAATAGCAAATATGAGTACTGTTACTTTTTTAGTGACAGCGATTTTGAATTAAAAAGGCCTGTCTTAGCCTTTTGTGTCCGGTTTTGGAAGGATGCGTCGTCATTTTTCGTCCAGCCACGCAATCGTTAATGCACAGACAGAATAGATTTGTACATTATTTTTCGCGCCTAAAATCAGAACCACCCTTAAAAAGGGTGGTTTGCTCTTAGGGTATAACCCACGGGC
>UROA01000195.1 GCA_900549355.1 uncultured Collinsella sp.
GGCATCGACCTGCGCCGATGCCCCCAACGTGGACACACATTTTGTCCTATAAGCCCTTTTTGTCTCTGGGCTTGTGGATTGGTGAAGGCAGAATGCTCTGTCGGCTATTTTGAGTTCTTGATGCGGCGTGTGGCTGTGGCGGTTATTCCGAGTCCCATGGCGGCGATTCCTGCGAGTGCTATTGCGCTCGGTGCTGTGTCGCCCGTGTTCGCGAGCTTGCCGGCGGTCGTATTTGCTTGCTTGCCGCTGCTCGAGTTCGCCTGCTTGGTGGAGCTTGGTAGGGCGTCTTTGCCGGTTGCAGGTGAGGCAACGGGCGGTGTCGCCTCGGCGGGTTGCGTTGAGCCGGAGGGAGGCGTCGTCTCGGTCGGTTTCGTTATCTCGGGCGAGGTGGCCTTGTCTGCCGCGGCCTTTGCCTCTTCGTATGCCTTGCAGGCGTCGTCATAGGCCGCTTGCGCCTTTTCCAAATCGCCGAGGAGCGCATTTCGCTTGGCTATGTCCTCGTCGATGTGGGCTTTAGCTTCCTTTGCCTCACTTTCGAAATTCTGAACCTGTTTTCCTGGCTTTCGAGCCGGCGTTGGTAGCGGTGAAGATCATCTTCACAAGATTCTTCTCGCCTTTCTGCCGTCATGATCTCCATGCGCAACTGCTTAATATGCTCCTTAATAGCTGTGCTGGGCTCCTCGCCGCCGAGTGCTTCAAGTGCCTTATCTAATTCTGCCTGAAGGCCGCTTGTCCGGTTGTGGGCCTCATCGTATTTGGCTTGGGCTGCATCGACGTTCGCTTGCATGGCGGGAAGGGGTTCCCTCCGTTTGGCGGCTTCCGCCACCACCATGTCGTAGAGTTCTTGAAATGCGGCAATGTCATCATCGATTTCCGCAATTTTCTCGGGACTTGCGGCGTCTTTTGCGGCCTCGAGGGTTTTGAGCGCTTCCTGCATGGCTGCATACGCTTTTTCTTTTGCGGCGGCCGCGTCTTCCGTCTGCAAGGCAACTGCACCGGTGGGGGCGCTGGTTTCTGCCGCGATCGCCGTTGCGGGGGCGATTCCCGCGACAAGTGCCGCGGAAAGGGCGATGCCCACAGTTGCTCGTCTTGCTCTTCTTGCGAGAATGTCGTTCATCTCGGCACCTCATTTCAAGGATCGGCGACTAACTTGGTAGCACTAATGTAAGTATATCATGCTAGTTGACCCGACACTGGCTGGGTGTGCGCGTATACCCCTCTGAAAACTGAATCCCGTTAGAAATGACGAGTTGTTTACGCTTCTTTTGGGGTGGCGGTACTATCATGGTTCGAATTGAATGTGGATGATGATAGGGAGCGCCTATACATGATTGAGCTGCTCAGGCGTTTTGGTGGTAAGTTTCGCCGGTATATGGTGATTGGCCCTGCGTGTAAGCTGATCGAAGTGATCTTTGACCTGCTGACGCCGCTGGTGATTGCCCAGATGATCGATAAGGGTATTGGCGCACACGATGTCAACGCCGTCGTCCACTACGGTATGCTGCTTGGCGCCATGGCTGTGATCGGCATCTCGTTTACGCTCGTCTGCCAAAAGATGGCGGCGCTCACCTCGCAGGGCATGGGTACCGATATCCGCGGTGCGCTCTACCAGCACATCAACAAGTTGAGCTATGCCGAACTCGACCGCTTTGGCACGCCGTCGCTTATCACCCGCATCACCAACGACGTCAACCAGGTGCAGCTCGCTGTGGCGCTGGGCGTACGCATGCTCATCCGCTGGCCCTTCTTGGCGGTGGGCTCTATGTGCGCGGCCCTTGCCATCGACCTTAAGCTCGGCATCATCTTTTTGATCTGCACGCCCGCTATCGGCCTGGTGTTTTGGTTTGTCATGGCGCGCTGCATTCCCTACTACAAGCAGCTGCAGGCAAAGCTCGACCGCATTGCGCTTATCTGCCGCGAGGGGCTTTCGGGCGCCCGCGTGGTTCGCGCCTTTGTGCGTGAGGACCACGAGCGTGAGCGTTTTGCCCAAGCCGCCGATGACCAGGCCAATACCGCCATCGCGGTGGGCAAGCTCTCGTCGGTTCTCAACCCCGTGACGTTTTTGGTGATGAACCTGGGTGTGTGCGCCATCCTGTGGGTGGGCGGCATTCAGGTCAACGTGGGCGAGCTCGCGCAGGGCCAGGTCATGGCGTTTGTGAACTACATGACGCAGACCCTGACCTCCATCGTGTACGTCGCCAACCTGGTCGTGGTCTTTACCAAGGCGAGCGCCAGTGCGTCACGTATCAACGAGGTGCTCAATTGCGTGCCGAGCATCACCGACGAGGGCAACCAGCCGGTCGCGCTGCCCAAGCCGGGCAATGTCGCTCCCGTTCCTGCGCTGGGCTTGAGCCATGCGAGCTTTTCGTTTGGCGCGGGCGCGGCAAATGCCGTGAGCGATGTGACCCTGGAGCTGCCGCTGGGCAAAACGCTCGGCATTATCGGCGGCACGGGCAGCGGCAAGTCCACGCTCGTCTCGCTTATCCCGCGCCTGTACGATGCGGGCACCGGCAGCGTGAGCGTGATGGGCGCCGACGTGCGCGCTTGGCCACTCGATCAACTGCGCCACGTGGTCGCGACTGTTCCGCAGCACGCGTCGCTGGTGAGCGGCACCATCCGCAGCAACCTGACCTGGCGTGACGAGTCGGCGACCGACGAGGAGCTCTGGGCGGCGCTCGACATGGCGCAGGCGAGCGAGTTCGTGCGCAACAAGCCCCAGGGGCTCGATGCCCCGGTCGAGGCGG
>UROA01000196.1 GCA_900549355.1 uncultured Collinsella sp.
TCGTCGGCCTCGCAGTGGCGTCAAGGTGGCGGGTGTAGCCGGTGGCGTGGCTGGGATCGGCTACAACGGGCAGGTGCGACAGGTGGTGCAGCACCGGCACGGCGTTGAGGTCGAAGGTGTTGCGGGTGCGGGTCTCGAAGGTGCGGATACCGCGCTCGCACAGGATGACGTTGTCGTTGCCCTCGCTCATGATGTACTCGGCTGCCATAAGCAGCTCGTCGATTGTGCCGGACATGCCGCGCTTGAGCAGAATCGGGGTCTGGGTCTTGCCGACCTCCTTGAGCAGGGGGAAGTTCTGGGCGTTGCGGGCGCCGATCTGCATGACGTCAATCTTCTTGTCCAAGAAGACCTGCACGTCGCGTGGATCCATGATCTCGGTGACGATCGGCATGTCGAGCTCGGCAGACGCCTCGCACAGCAGGTCGAGGCCGGCGGGGCCCATGCCCTGGTAGGCGTAGGGGGAGGTGCGGGGCTTGTAGGCACCGCCGCGCAGCATCGTGGCGCCGGCGGCCTTCACGCGGCGTGCGATGCGAATGAGGTTCTCGCCCTCGACGGAGCAGGGACCGGCGATGACCTGGAACTGGTCGCCGC
Organism: uncultured Collinsella sp.; assembly: GCA_900549355.1. GTDB lineage: Bacteria > Actinomycetota > Coriobacteriia > Coriobacteriales > Coriobacteriaceae > Collinsella. The sequence continues at coordinate 592 of UROA01000196.1, forward strand.
CGATCTTGACGCCGTGACCGCAGTCGATGACGGAGTCCTCGGGGTGGAACTTGCGGTTGGCGCGCTTGAACGGCTCGGAGACGCGCTGCACGCGCTCGACGACATCCATGGACTCGAGCAGGAACGGGTCGATCTTGGTCGTATCGCCCACCAGGCCGATGATCGTCTCGTTCTCGCCGCGCGAGACATCGGTCTTCAGACCCTTTTTCTCAATCCAGCTGACGATATGGCTTACGGCCTCGTCGCTGGCGCTCTGCTTTAAAATTGCAATCATGGTGTGCCTCTCACCTCGATGGATAACTTTTGCAAAAACGGCCCGCATCGCGAGCCGTGTATATGGTGCATGTGAGTTTATACTATCTGACTCGCTTTTGCCTTCTAAAGTGGGCCGTTGCGCCTCGTCTCCCACGGAATTGCAAAGCTTTTTCTTTTCTTTTGTTAACCCATGACGCACTTGGGTATAATGCCAAACGTTGGCCCTATTAGCTCAGGGGATTAGAGCGTCTGCCTCCGGAGCAGAAGGCCGTTGGTTCGAATCCAACATGGGGCACCATCGAACGTAAGACCGTCCGAACCTCGCATGGTCCGGGCGGTTTTTCTTATACCGACGCGACGTGATGGGACGTGGTATGGCAGCAACGGATATCGAGCGCGGACTCTCGACCGCCGAGGTCGAGGAGCGCATCGCCGCCGGTAAGATCAACCGCAACATGGAGCTCAAGACCAAGTCGGTCAAAGAGCTCATCATCGAGAACCTCTGCACGCTGTTCAATTTGATCAACGTGATCTTAGCGTTCCTGGTCATTTTGACCGGTTCGTTTAAGAATCTGACGTTCCTGTTCGTGGTGTTCCTCAATACCGCTATTGGCGTCATCCAGTCCATGCGTTCCAAGAAGATGGTCGATAAGCTCACGCTGCTGACCTCCAAGAAGGCCATCGCGGTGCGCGATGGCGCCGAGGTGGAGCTCGACCTGGACCAGATCGTGCTCGACGACATCATCCGTCTGGGGCGCGGCGACCAGATTCCCGCTGATGCCGTGGTGGTTTCGGGCGATGCGCTCGTGAACGAGAGCCTGCTGACGGGCGAGAGCGACCTTATCAAGAAACAGCCCGGTTCAGAGCTCATGAGCGGCAGCTTTATCGACTCGGGCCTGCTGCGCGCCCGCGTGATCCATGTCGGCGCCGACAACTACGTGGCCAAAATTAATAACGAGGCCAAGTACGTCAAAAAGGTCAATTCCGAGATCATGAACGCGCTGAACGCCATCGTGCGTTTTGCGAGCATCATCATGATTCCACTCGGTTTGGCGTTGTTTGCCTCGAGTGTGAGCGAACTGTGGGATGCCGCGGGAACCCCGGGCGATAGCGCGCTTTCGTGGTGCTTCTCCGAGCTGTTGGCTGGTCATGTGCCTTCGTCGGCGCTGCTGTCCACGGTGGGCGCCCTGCTGGGCATGATCCCGCAAGGCCTGGTGCTGCTGACCTCGTCGGTGCTCGCCATCGCCACGGTGCGCCTGGCCCGCCGTAAGGTGCTGGCGCAGCAGCTATACTGCATCGAGACGCTCGCTCGCGTCGACGTGCTGTGCCTGGACAAGACGGGCACCATCACGTCGGGGCGCATGGAGGTCGAGGGCACGTATCCGCTGCCGGTTGAGGGCGTGAGCCTAGGCGCCGGCTCGGACGAAGCGGCTGTTCCCGTCGATACCACGGTGCTCGATTTTGCGCTGGCTAACGTCGCGCGTGCGACTTCGGCCGATGCCAACGAGACCTGCCAGGCGCTGCTCAACTATTACGCCGATCGCCCGGTCGAGGTGTCTGAGCCGCTGTCGGTCATTCCGTTCTCGTCCTCCAAAAAGTGGAGCGGCGCGTCGTTTGCGCAGGGCTCCTATGTGATGGGCGCCGCGCAGTTTGTGCTCTCTGATCGTGCGTTTGCCCAGGTCGAGAACCGTGTCGCCGAGCTTGCCGATACCTGCCGCGTGCTCGTGGTGGCGCGCGTGGACGGCTTTACGCCCGATGGGGATATGGTGGGCGAGGCCGAGCCCGTGGGCTTTGTGACCATCCGCGACGAGATCCGTACTTCGGCGGCCGAGACCATCGGCTACTTTAACGAGCAGGGCGTGACCCTCAACGTGATCAGTGGCG
>UROA01000197.1 GCA_900549355.1 uncultured Collinsella sp.
TTGCCCAGATTCTTGCAATCCCGGCTGCTCGATTTGTTGTTCCAAGGCTCCCGTGGCATCTTCCGCCGCCGCTGACGAAGCAGTGACGCACCCCACGCCGGCGAGCATTGCGACCGTCGCGACGGCCGCAATGACACGACGCGTGAACAGACCTGTGCCCCTCGCCCTGTTTCGCTCAAAGACGTGTCTCATACGCCTACCCCCTTGTACCGTTAAGCGATCGGGGAAATACCTTCCTCCTTCGACCGGTATATTTGATGCGTCTTCGCTTCACATACCGTCCGACAATCGCTTCGTTGCCTAAACCTTAAGGAGAAAAACAGAGGGATACATACCCTCCCAACGAGGTAATCAAGGGGATATACTTTCCTTGAAATCGCACATATCATCGCGATTCTAGAGTATTCTTGCCCCCGTAAATCGCGATGCAAAAACTATAAGCAAACGTTGTCATGCCTCTTTCAGAATTTTCCCCGACAAAAAAGCATCTGTCAAGTGCAACATTAACGCCATCAACCCCTAGTTGCGCTTTGGCCACCAAGCGGCATGCCTACGGACATACCACGGACAGCGGAGCAGCCAAACCAACAACAAACCGACCAGCAACGTGGCAGCTGACACCACGCCCGCAATCACACGCACATCTTTTGCCGCATCATCCTCCGCGGGAATCTCTTCGGGAATGGCGGAACGTAATGCCGAAACCAACAGACGATGCGTATTCACACCGTACGGAGTGCATGTCATCAACGTGACCCGATCCTCGCCAGAGGTAATCTTCAATTGCGATGTGTCGTTAGGTTCGATTTCGGTAATACGATCCACCATATAGCCAAGCGTATGGCCCATCACATCGATATAGAAGTAATCGCCAACCCGCATCTCATCCAAACGCGTAAACATTGAGGCTTCAACCAAACCCCGATGTCCGGTAATCACCGCATGCGTATCCTTGCCACCCACCGGCAGACTACTGCCATACAAATGCCCCGCACCGGACGCAAGCGTCTGCTCCGACGTGCCATGGTAGATCGGCAAATCCACAGAAATCTTTGGAATGCGGATGGAACCCATCACGCCATCGCCAGTATCCAGCAAACGCTGGTATTCCGCGTCTTTGGAGCTAGCGGAATCCTTGTTACCATCGCCAGTGGCGCCTGCGCCCGTCGAGCTGGAACCGGAACCGTCGCTGGAGTCGGACTGATTGTTGTTGTACAACTCGGCGAGCGGATCCTCAGCCTCGCCAATCACCGGCTGCCCCGATTCGGCGAGACGCTTGTTGTACGCCCCAGCTGCGGCGAATGCCTCGTCGGCCTGCGGATACGGCCAGCCCGCGACGCTCTGCTCGGAACGGGCGGACGTGCTCGCCAGCTTTTGCGCGGACTGGTATTGCAGCACTTTCGGGAAAAGACCAATGCCGATTGCGGAGAAAATCAGCACCGCCGCAAGCACACGCAGGGCAATGGATCTACCCACGTCGGCGCGACGCTCGCGAATGGAAGCATGGGCCTCCTGGCGTGCGGCACGGTCGGCGGAATCCGCCGCTGCCACGCGCACGCGGTCGCCGATAGCGCCGGTATTTTCGGGCGCCGCGGTCAGCGATTCCTCAAAGGTAATGCCCTCGTCGCCAAAGGTGAACTCCATCGACTCGCGCGCGCCGCGGTCGGGAATGGCAAACACGCAGGCATAGCGCTTGTCCACGACCTCCTGGATGCGCGTCATAAAACGGTTGTCCGAGCCTGCGATGGCAGGCTGCTCAATCTTGAGCTCGGCCGTCACCGCACCGCCGGCACGGATGAGGCTCACGTAGTTCAGGCGCTGTTGAGCGCCAAAGTCGAGTTGCTGGGCACGCACGTACAGGCCGTCCAGACGGTCGACCCCCGCCTCGCCGGCACGCGCCTCGATATCCTCGTAAGCGCGCAGGCAATCGTCGAACAGCGAGCGCGGCTCGGACAGCACCACGAGCGCCTTGCCGCTCACATGCGACAGCGGGCTCACGGTCTGGCCGTACATCACCGGCAAAAAGCGGTCGAGCTCAGGCGTGACGATGCGCGCATCCACCATCTCGAGCAGCGCCGCCAACTTGCTGTCGTCCTGGCTGGCGCGGTAGAGCGCCACATGCATGTTGTGGACGGCGTCGTCGGTGAGTGCGAGCTCGCGACAGGGGAAGATCTCGATGCTGTCCTCGTTGCCGATGGTCTGGCCCGTGGAGCTCACCATGCGGCGGATGCGATCGATCTCGTCGCCAAAAAACTCGATGCGCACGGGCGCCTTTTCCTGCGCGGGGAACACCTCTACGGTGTCGCCGTGCACGCGGAACAGGCCGGGCGCGTCGGCGGCGCCGGCATTGGTGTAGCCCATGCCCACTAGGCGCTGCGGCACCTTATCAAAAGGAATCTCCTCGCCCACCGCAAAGGTCGTGGACTCCCAATAGCGGCTCTCGACCGGCGGCACGCAGCGCAGCAGCGCGCGGGCCGAGGCAACCATGATACAGTTGTCCCCGCGCACGATGCGCCCCAGAGCCTCGCAGCGCTGCGCCACCACGGCATCGTCGGGCGCCTGCTCGCGCCACGGATAGTCCTTGCGCTCGGGAAAACGGCACACGTGCGCCAGGCCCACGTAGGCGGCAAGGCTGCGCGCGGCGCGATCGGCCGCATCCTCGCCACTCACAATGTAGACCGTCGGGCGCGGGCGGCGCGGCAACTGGGCGGGCGCGGGGCTGGGT
>UROA01000198.1 GCA_900549355.1 uncultured Collinsella sp.
CGGCAATACGCTTGAGGATCCTTAAAAGAAAGTCCAGTTTATCCTTCCCACTCCAGCCCGCTAGCGCGTAGCTGTCATTTTTATAGTCCTCGGTGCGCTGCGCGTTCAGCGCTTTACGCTTTTCGAAGCGCGCCTGCTCGGAATCCTCGGCGTCAAAGTAGCCGTTTGCGGTCACGCGGGTCATGTCGTACATCGTCATAGCAGCAGTAGCTTTGATACGAGTGTCGATGGCTGCGGCATTGATTGCCATGCCGCCCCAGCCGCAGATGCCGATGATGCCGATGCGCTCCGGATCGACGTTTTCCTGTACCGAGAGGAAATCCACCGCTGCGCAGAAATCCTCGGTGTTGATGTCCGGCGATGCCACATAGCGGGGCGCACCGCCGCTCTCGCCGGTATAGGACGGGTCGAAGGCAATCGCGAAAAAGCCCAGCTCCGCCATTTTCTGCGCATAAAGGCCGGACGTTTGCTCCTTCACCGCGCCAAACGGACCGCTGACGGCGATGGCAGGCAGCTTGCCCTCCACGTTCTTTGGCACGTAGACGTCGGCCGCCAGCGTGATGCCGTATCGGTTGTGGAAAGTCGCCTTGCTGTGCTCAACCTTGTCGTTTTTGGGGAACACCTTGTCCCATTCCTGCGTCAGTTTCAACTGCTCCACGCCTAAGCCTCCTTGTCGGTCGCTTTAAGGTATTGCTCGTCGATCACGGGCTCCAACCACTCGTTGGAGGCCTCCTCGCCCGGAACCTCCAGCGCGAGATGGGAGAACCAGCTCTCGGGCGCGGCTCCGTGCCAATGTTTCACACCCGGGGCGATGTTGACCACGTCGCCAGGGCGCAGCTCCTGTGCCGATTTGCCCCATTCCTGGTAAAACCCTCGACCGGCCACGCAGACGAGGATCTGTCCGCCACCGCTTTTGGCGTGATGGACGTGCCAGTTGTTGCGGCAGCCGGGCTCGAACGTCACGTTGTAGACGCCGACCTGCTCGGTGGAAAGGGGCGCGAGGTAGCTTTGCCCGATAAAGTACTTCGCAAATGCGTCGTTGGGGGCACCGATAGGAAAGGCCATCTCGTTTTGGTGTCGGGCCTTTGCGTCGGCGCCGTCGTCCTCGTCCGCCCAGACCTCCTTCGCCATGCGGAAGGCCGCCCACGCCTTGGGCCATCCCGCATAAAACGCCGCATGCGTAAGGATTTCCGCTATCTCAGCCCTGGTCACCCCGTTGTTCTTTGCGGACATCAGATGATATTGGAACGAGGAGTCCGTCAGTCCCTGTGCCATCAGGGCCACAACCGTCACCACGCTGCGGTCTCGAAGGGAAAGCCCGTCTTCTCGGCTCCACACCTCGCCGAACAGCACATCGTCATTGAGCTGTGCGAATTTGGGGGCAAAGTCCCCCAGGGCATCTCTGCCTGCCGTCTGTTTAATTGCCATGATCGATTTCCTCCTGTCGATGGTTCTGGACACGAATCTGCCTCCACGCGGTTAAGTAGCCCGCCTAGATTTCCATGCCCATTCGTTGCGCCTGCTTCAGAGCGGGATGCCCGACGATATCGCCCACACCGTTCACGCCGCCGGCGAATACCGTTTTGTCCATTACGGACCACCCCTTGCACTACCAATTTATATTGACGAGAATGAAGGTAATACCTAAACCTGACTTTAGGTCAAGGAATGAATTCGAGATTTATTCGGAGGGGCCATGTACACAATCGGACAGGTGGCGGAAATGTTCGGCTTGCCCGCCTCAACGCTGCGGTATTACGACAAGCAGGGATTGTTCCCGGGGCTGGAGCGGACGTCCGGCATTCGCCGATTCGGCGATACGGAACTCGAGGCGCTTCGGGTCATCGAATGCCTGAAGAAGGCGGGAATGGAGATCAAGGACATCCGTCTGTTCATGGAATGGTGCGCGGAGGGCCCATCGACATATCCCAAGCGCAAGGCCATGTTCGATGAGCGAAAGGCCCACATGGAGTCGGAAATCGCAAACATGAACCGCGCGCTGGATATGCTGAGGTTCAAATGCTGGTACTACGAGCAGGCGATTCAAGATGGCAGCGAGGATAGAGTGAAGGCGCTGATTCCCGACAATTTGCCGGAAGAGATCAAAGACGCCTACGAGAACACGCACGTTCGATAACGCCGCCCGATGCTAAAGGAGCTTTGGCGAGGAGTCCTATTCGGGTAGAAATACAAAAGACAGTCTCCGAACCAAAAGGTCCGGAGACTGTTATTTCCGCTATTCCCGCTCGGCAATAGGAGTCACTGGCCAAAAGCTTGTCAACATCAAAACAAGTTCTCAATCTGTCGATTCTACGCGAGGCAATGGTCCTCATTTGATACCCGCGCTGTTTGCGCACTTGGGAGCAAAGGGATCTGGCCACCACTCAAATAAGATCACCGCCATCTTGCATAAACGACGCCATGTTAAGATGCCTGACGCCATCCCTCTCCTGCAATAGAGGATCAAGCGTGAACAAGTAGCGCGGATACCCATCCCTGATGTGGCCGAACGGCCTGTACTCGCGCTCCTCGACGCCTCTGTCGGCAATCGACATAGAGACCTGGATGTAGGCGTAAGCATTGCGCCTACGAGCGATGAAGTCACACTCGAGCTTCCCAATACGGCCCACAGAAAGCTCGTACCCGCGCGATGCAAGGTAGCGCGCAGAGTCGTGGTGTAAGAAGCAAGGGAGGGCCATCGCCTAGAATCG
>UROA01000199.1 GCA_900549355.1 uncultured Collinsella sp.
TGCGTGCCGGCCTCGAATTTCTCGGGAACGGGCGCCCAGACGGCGTCCTGCTCGGTGACCGAATCGATCATCTCGCCGCCGGTGAGCATGGGCGGCATGGCGTTGAGCAGGTCCATCTTGCCCCACAGCACGCCGATGCCCATGGGGCCCATGGCCTTGTGCGCGCTAAAGGCAAAGAAGTCGGCTCCCAGGTCGGCCACATCGACCGGCATGTGCGGCAGCGACTGCGCGCCGTCGACGACCAGATAGCCGCCGTACTTGTGGACGAGCTTGCCGAGGTTCTTGACCGGGTTCTCGACGCCCAGCACGTTAGAAACCTGACCCACGGCCAAGATTTTGGTCTTGGGGCCCACCTTGGACAGAACCTCCTCGGTGGTGAGTTGACCGGTCTTGGTGGGGTAGAGGTAGACGAGCTTGGCGCCGGTCTCGCGGCAGACCTGCTGCCACGGAATCAGGTTGGAGTGGTGCTCCATGATGGTGATGACGACCTCGTCGCCCGGTTTGAGCACTGTGGGCGCAAAGCTCTTGGCGACCAGGTTGAGCGACTCGCTCGTGTTGCGGGTGAAGACGACCTCGTTGGCCTGTGAGGCGCCGATGAGGTCGGCGATCTGCTGGCGGACCTTCGCGATGGCGTCGGTTGCCTCGACGGACAGCGAGTACAGGCCGCGCAGGGGGTTGGCGTTCATGCGCTGATAGAAGTCGCGCTCGGCGTCGAGCACGCAGGCGGGGCGCTGCGCGGTGGCGGCGCTATCGAGGAAGGCGATCTCGGGGTGCTGCTGGAAAAGCGGGAATTGTGCCTTGTAGGGATTGGTCTCGATGTCGACGGTAGGCCAGCCGCGCGAAGCCTCGTCGCTGGCGTCGAGCTCCATAGGCTCCGGTGCGGTACAGGTGTCGCATTTAACGTGCTCGGTGTCGATCATGCGAGCTCCTCTTCACAGTTGTCGATCAGGTTGTTGCCCAGGCGGACGACGGCGGCGCGGGTGCGCTCGTCGGTCGCGGAAAGCGCGGCGTCCTCCAGCTTGGCGCGGATGAACAGGTCCTCGGCGGCGTTTTGGTCAAGGCCTCGGCAGGCGAGGTAGAACAGTTGCTCGTCGCGGACGTGACCGATGGTGGCGCCGTGGTTGCCGGCAACGTCGTCCTCGTCGCAGAGAATGACGGGGACGGTCTTGTTGTCGACGCCCTTGTTGGCCAACAGCACGGTTTCGCGCTCGGTGCCGACGGCACCCTTGCAGCCGTGCACGAGGTCGATGGTGCCGCGGTAGACTTTCTTGGACGTGCCGGTCAGTACGCCGTTGGCGTCGATCTCGCACTCGGTCTTGCGACCGCGGTGGCGCAGCTCGTAGTTAAAGTCGCGCACCTGCTCGCGGGCGCCCAGGTAGTCAGTATCGATGGTGACCTTGGCGGTATCGCCCAGCAGGTCGCCGGCAAGGCCGGTGGCGCTGGCACCGGCACCCAGGACGGTGTGTTGCACGTTGACGCGCGCGCCCTCGTCCAGGAACAGGCCGGTGTCGTCGAGTGCGATCCAGCAATCGTCGAGCGTCTGCGTGCAGGCCACGTTGACGGTGGCGTACTCGTGGGCGCACACGCACAGCACGGATCCCACGACTCCCTCGCCGGCAACGGGGGAGTCCAGGGCGATCTGCAGGTCGAGCGTCGACTGGGGACGGACGACGACGTCGATGGCGGCGATGGCCGCGGCGGCATCGACACCGCTCACACGCACGGTAACCGTGGCGTGCTTGTATGCGGGCACATCGATGACGACGCGCTTGGTGGCGTGGTCGGCCAGGTAGGTGTAGGCAGCCTCGCCCATGCCAGTCTCGAAGGCCTCAGCGGGGGAGAGCTCCTCCTCCAGCTTAATGGCACCGGCCTGGTAGACGGAGGTGGCGGGCACGTCGAGCTCGGTCTCGGGCGTGATGCGGGCGCGGTCGGCGGCATCGCCAGGGGCGGAGGCGCGGCGCTCGGGGAAGCGCTCGGCCATGGCGTCCATGGCGGCGTCGAACGCGTCTGCCACGCCAGCAAACTGCTCGTCCAAGCCCTCAACCTTAACGGTCTCGGCGGGAGCGGCGGCAAGCTCGTCAGAGAGCTCGAGCTTGGTCTGGTTCATCTTCAGCCAGCCCCATGTGGCAGCCGGCATCGCATTGACCTGCTCAAGGGTGGTAGCAGCGGTGTTCGTGGTCTGTTTCATTATCCGATCGCTCCTTCCATCTCGAGCTTGATCAGGTTGTTCATCTCGACGGCGTACTCCAGCGGCAGCTCCTTGGAGACCGGGGTGGCAAAGCCGTTGACGATCATGGTACGGGCTTCTTCCTCCGAGATACCGCGGCTCATCAGGTAGAACACCTTATCGTCGCCGATGCGGCCGATGGTGGCCTCGTGGCCGATGTCGACGTTCTTGGCGCGGATGTCCATGGCGGGGATGGTGTCGGAGCGGCTCTGGTCGTCGAGCATGAGCGACTGGCAGCTCACGGTTGCCTTGGAACCCTCGGCCTTGGGCGTGGCCACGATGGAGCTGCGGAAGGTCTGGATGCCGCCGCTCTTGGAGATGCCCTTGGTCTCGACGGTTGCCGAGGTATCGGGCGCGTTGAGCACGACCTTGCAGCCGGTATCTAGGTTCTGGCCGGCGCCGGCAAAGGTAATGCCGGTAAAGCTCGAGCGGGCGCGGCGTCCGTTGAGCACGCTCATGGGGTAGAGGTAGCCCACGTGGCT
>UROA01000200.1 GCA_900549355.1 uncultured Collinsella sp.
AGTATGTCTCCCGGATGAAGGAGGAGCAGAAGTTCATCTACTACGCGGCCGGCGAGAGCTTGGAGAAGATCGACAAACTGCCCCAGACCGAGGGCCTGCGGGAGTCCGGCACGGAGATCCTCTACTTCACGGAGGAGGTGGACGAGTTCTGCGCCCAGATCCTTCACACCTTCCAGGACAAGGAGTTCCGCTCTGTCCTGGACCAGGAGATCGAGGAGGGTGCCGAGAAGAAGGCCGAGGAGGCCGCTGCGAATGTTGCATCCGAGCCTGCGCCCGCGCCCAAGCCCGCGCCTGCGCCCAAGCCCGCCGCCGCGAAGCCCGCGCCCGCCGCACTCAAACCTCAGCCCAAAAAAGCCGCTCACCCCAAGCCCGCCGAGCCCAAACCGAGCCGTGACGAGATGACCTTTGCCCAGCGCATGGTCACCTCCAAGGAGCCTACGGGCGAGAATGAGATCCCCGGCATGGCTCCGGCTCAAAAAATCATCATCGTGCTCGCCCTCATCGCGTTTATCGTCTTTATGGTCTACACGATCACGGGCAGCATGGGCCTGCACTAACCTGTTCGCGCCGGGCTCCATGCCCGCACGTTCGCCTCGCCCAACCCTTAACCTCTGCACAACACATCTGAAAGGTCGCCCCATGGCTTTGACCGACATCTCGCATCCTACCGACATCGCAATGCTCACCGATCTGTACGAGCTCACTATGGCCCAGGGCCTGTGGGAGAGCGGCAAGGCCAATGAGCAGGGTTGTTTTACGGCGTTTTACCGCGACCATCCCTTTGGCAGCGCGTATGCCGTCATGTGCGGCACCGCCGAGCTGCCCGAGCTTGTCGAGAACCTGCGCTTTACGCCCGAGGACATCGACTACCTCGCCTCGCTCCAGGCTCCGGCCGGCGGCGCGATGTTTAAGCCTGCATTCCTCGACTACCTGCGCAACTTCCGTGCACACGTGAATATCGACGCCGTGCTCGAGGGCGAGCTCGTCTTTCCGCGCGAGCCCATGGTGCGCGTCACCGGCCCGGCGCTGGAGTGCCAGCTGCTCGAGACCGCGCTGCTCAACGTCGTCGGTTTCCAGACGCTTGTTGCCACCAAGACGGCGCGCGTGGTACTGGCAGCCGATGGTCGCCCCGTCGCCGAGTTCGGCCTGCGTCGTGCCCAGGGTCCCGATGGCGGCCTGGCTGTTGCGCGCGCGAGCTACGTGGCCGGCTGCTCGTCTACGTCTAACGTGCTTGCCGGGCGCCGCTACGGCATCCCCGTCTTTGGCACACACGCGCACAGCTGGGTGATGAGCTTCGATTCCGAGCTCGAGGCCTTCCGTGCGTTTGCCAAGTCGAGCCCCAAGAATTGCACGCTGCTCATCGACACGTACGATGTGCGCGAGGGCTGCGAGCATGCCATTACGGTTGCCAAGGAGATGGAGGCGGCGGGCGGGGGCCTGGCCGCCATTTGCCTTTACCGGCGTCCACTGGCCAAGCTCTCCAAGTATGTCCGTGGTCGTTTCGACGCTGAGGGCCTGCCCTATGTGGGGATTTCGGTCTCCAACGACTTGGACGAGTACACGATTCAGTCGCTGCTCGACCAGGGCGCGCCCATCGATAGCTTTGGCGTGGGCACCAAGCTTGCGACCTGCTACGATCAGCCGGCGCTGGGCGGCGTGTACAAGCTTTCCGCCCGCCGGGCGAGTGATGCGGACCCGTGGACGCCGGTGGTGAAGCTCTCCGAGCAGCCCTACAAGCGCACGATTCCGGGCGTGCAGCGTGTGCGCCGCTATTACGATGGCTTTGGCGGCCCGGTCTGCGACATGATCTATGACGAGGACCATCTGGCGGGGGAGGGCGCCGCGCGCGGCAATACCCTCGTGGCCGTGAACGATGCCGCCCTGGTGACCGATGTATCGGAGCTTGAGTATCGCGAGCTGCTGGTGCCGATCGTGCGCGATGGCAGTGCGGTGGCTCCGCGTGAGAGCATCAAAGACGCGCGCGAGCGCTGTGCTTGGGCACTCGATCATCTGGACGCGGCTTTCAAGCGCTTCCTGTACCCGCAGACCTACGTGGTGGGCATGGAGCAGGGCCTGGCCCAGGTGCGCGACGAGCTCGTGCGCAAGAACATGGCCGCGGCATCGGCTTTCCCCTGGGCAAAATGATCCGCATGCGACGGAGGAAAACGGACCATTTACTCGCACGCCTGTTCGCCCGCTCGCTCATCATTCGATTGGTTTGACGTATGACAACTTGTTATAAAACGATGGTGGTCAAGATCGGTTCGTCCACGGTGGTGGGCGCCGATGGCAAGGTCAACCGCGCCTTTATCGGCGGGCTTGCCGATCAGGCTGCTGCCCTGCGCAAGCTCGGCTGGCGTCTGGTCGTGGTGAGTTCGGGCGCCATTGCCTGTGGCTATCCCGTGCTGGGCTTCGACCGCAAGCCGGTCGGTGACCTGCCGAGCCTGCAGGCCTGCGCCTCGGCTGGTCAGTGCATCATCTCGTCGGCCTACGACGAGGAGTTCCATGCACGGGATCTGCTCACCTCGCTCGTGCTGCTCACGCGCCACGACACGGCGCGCCGCACGTCCTATCTGCACGCGCGCGACGCCCTGCTGCGTCTGGGGG
>UROA01000201.1 GCA_900549355.1 uncultured Collinsella sp.
CACTGGCGAGACGGGCGCCGGCAAGTCCACGCTTGCCGCCTGCCTGTCGGGCGCCGTGCCCCACCACTACACCGGCACGTTCTTTGGGTCCGTCATGGTTGACGGCCATGACACCTGCGAGGTCTCGCTGACCGACGTGTCACAGATCGTCGGCAGTGTGCTACAGGATATCGACACGCAGATGGTCGCTTCGATCGTCGAGGACGAGATGCTCTTTGGCCTCGAGAACTTTGGCGTTCCCCACGACCAGATCGAGCAGCGCGTGAGCGAAACGCTCGAGACCGTCGGCATCAGCGACCTGCGCGACCGCGAGATCGCCACGCTCTCGGGCGGACAGAAGCAAAAGGTAGCCATCGCCGCCATCCTCGCCATGCGCCCGCGCGTCTTGGTTCTAGACGAGCCCACCGCGGCACTCGACCCCGCCAGCTCCACATTGGTCTTCGAGACGCTGCGTGAGGCAAACCGCGTACTTGGAATCACCATCGTCGTCGTTGAGCAAAAGGTCGCTCTGCTCTCGGAGTACTGCAACCGCGTGTTCGTGCTCAACCATGGCGAAATTGCGCTGCAGGGCGAGCCACACGAGGTCTTCGCGCATACCGACGAGCTCCGTGCCATCGGCGTCGACTGCCCTCGCGTCACGCGTATCTTCAATAGCCTCGAGGCCGATGGCCTGGTAAGCGGTACCCCCTGCTTGAATGTCGATGAGGCTGAGCGCCTGATTTCGGGCATCGTCGACCCCGCACACGCGGCTATCGAAGCCCAGGCGCCCACCGGTTCCCCGCATGCACCGTCGTTGCGTCCTCATGCCAAGGACGCCGAACCCGTACTCACCTTCGACCATGTTGAGTTTGCCTATCCCAATGGCGGCGCCGCCGTACACGACCTTAGCCTGACGCTCTATCCTGGCGAGCTCGTGGGCATCGTCGGCCAGAACGGTGCCGGCAAGACCACGCTCACCAAGCTGCTCACGGGCCTGCTTAAGCCCGCCTCGGGCAGCGTGCGCGTTACGGGCCTGGATACTGCCGCGGTCCCCACGAGCCGTATCGCCCGCGAGGTCGCAACGCTCTTCCAAAACCCCGACCGCCAGATCTGCAAGGATACCGTGCTCGACGAGGTCGCCTTTGGCCTGGAGCTTGCCGGCATCGACCGTGCCGAGGCGCTGCGTCGTGCTCAACTCGTCATCGACCGCTTTGGCCTGCCGGCCGACGAGGCGCCTTTCTCGCTCTCGCGCGGTCAGCGCCAGATGGTGGCACTCGCCTCCGTCGTGGTCGTAGAGCCCAAAATCGTGGTGCTCGACGAGCCCACGAGCGGCCTTGATTACCGCGAGTGCATGACCGTCATGGAAACAGTGCGCACCATGGCCGAGCGCGGCTGCGCCGTAATCATGGTCTGCCACGATATGGAAGTCGTCTCGGATTTTGCCGAGCGCATTGTGGTAATGGCCGACGGTCGCATCCTCGACCGCGGTCGCACGCACGAGCTATTCTCGAACATCGATCTCATGCGGCGTGCCTACGTGGAGCCTCCCCAGGTTATTGAACTCTCGCGCCGTCTGGCATCTTCCGTCTCGCCCGCTTTTGCGCAGGTGAGCGAGGTCACCGATGTCGTTCGAATTACCAAGGAGATGGTCCACCGTGGTTAACGTCATCGACTACATGCCGGGCGATACGCTGCTGCATCGCCTGAATCCCGTCGTCAAACTGGGCCTCGCCGCCGCCATCATCGTCGGCATCTTCTTGTCCGACACCTACGTGGCGCTGCTGGGCTTTTTGGCACTCACCCTTGCACTGGGTGCCTATGCCGGCGTCGTCGACCGTCTGTTCTCGCTGCTCAAGTTGCTGATTCCGCTCGCGCTTATCATGCTGGTGCTCCAGCTGGCCTTTATGCGCGATGGCAACGTGGTGTGGGGCTTTATCACCGACACGGGCCTCATCACAGGATCGAAGGCCTGCCTGCGCCTGCTGGGTGTGGCGTTACCACTCATCCTCATGCTCATGGTGACCAAGCTCAACGACCTTGCCAACGCCTGCGTCGAGGTGCTGCACGTGCCGTATCGCTATGCCTTCACCTTTACCACGGCGTTGCGCTTTGTGCCGGTGTTTGGTCAGGAGATGAACGCCATCATGGAGGCGCAGACCGCACGCGGCGTCGAGTACGACACCAAGAACCCCATCAAGAAGCTTAAGCTCATGCTGCCACTGTGCGTGCCGCTGCTCATCTCGAGCGTGGGCAAGACCGATGCCACAGCCTTGGCGGCAGAACAGCGCGGCTTCTACCTGCGTACGCGCGCCAGCTCGTACAAGCGCTACCCCATCAAAGGCCTGGACATCGCCGTGCTCATCGTCAGCATCGTCCTCATCACCATCGGCTTCCTGTTCTAGTTCACCCCTGACAGCAACCGCCCAACGCAAAAGGCCTCGGCT
>UROA01000202.1 GCA_900549355.1 uncultured Collinsella sp.
GTCTTTACCAACCAGGCGCTGGCGCTCGGCCGAGACCTCGCCGATGCAGAACATGCGGCTCGAGTCGCTAAAGTAGCCGTCTAGGATCGTGGAGCAGTCTACGTTGATAATATCGCCCTCGTGCAGCACATCCGCATCGCAGGGGATACCGTGGCAGACGACGTCGTTGATCGAGGTGCACACGCTCTTGGGATAGCCCTCGTAGTTGAGGTCGGCCGGCGTGCCGCCGTGCTCGACGGTGTAATCGTAGATCATCTGGTCGATCTGGTTGGTGGTCATGCCCGCGGCGATGTGCTCGCCTACGTAATCGAGCACGCCCACGTTGATGGCGGCCGAGCGTTTGATGCCCTCGATATCGGCGGGCGTCTTGTAGAGCGTGCGGGGCAGAACCTCCCAGCCCTCTTCCCACAAGCGCTCGAGGCGCTCATCGAAGGCGCTATGGCATTTCTTGTATTTCTTGCCGCTGCCGCACCAGCAAGCGTCGTTGCGGCCAGGCACGGGTCCTTTGTCATACATGGCTAACTTCCTTTCATCCGCAGCTAGTATAGCCCACCCATGCGTCCATAAAAGTTGCGGTGATATAGTTCCGATTTAAGCGGTTTAACAGCATAAACAGGAACTATATCACCGCAACTGATGGAGCGGGATGGCTGACACTAGCTGCTGCGTGGTTTTGCTAGTAGCTCACTTGGCAGGGAATGCCGAGGGCGCGCACGCGTGCGGCAATCTTGTCGAGCACCTCGGGCGCCGCTTTGGCAAGGCCGGCGACCGGTGTCTCGCGCGCCACCGTGTAGATGGTCGCTTCTTGTGGACGAATGCGCTCAAGCGCCGCGAGCCAGGGGGCAACGTATTCCTCGCCGGTGTTGTCGATGGGCTTGCCCTGATACTCGCCGGTCAAAAAGATCGTCTGGATAATAACGTGACCGTCAAAGCTTGCGAACGTCTCGATCTGGTGCTCGACGTCGTAGGGGCCAACAGGCTGGTCGAGCAGCTGGATAAACGCCGGGTCGACCGTATCGAGCTTGAGGATGTTGTCGTCGACCATCATGAGCGCATCGTGTACCTCGGGGCGGTCGGCGCGCGTACCGTTGGAGAGCACGGCGATCTTGGTGTTTGGGGCAAGCTCGTCGCGCAGCGCGACGGCACCGGCGATGGCCTGCGGAAACTCTGGTGCGGCGGTGGGCTCGCCGTTGCCTGCGAAGGTGATCACATCGGGGAGCTCGCCCTCGGCTGCCATCTCGCGCAGCTTTGCCTCGAGCGCGTCGAGTACCACGGCGGCCGTGTTGTACGGCTCATGGCAGGGGCGCTCGGCGTTGAGGCCGTTTTCGCAGTAAATGCAGTCGAACGTGCAGATTTTGCCGCTGGCCGGCATCATGTTGACGCCGAGCGAGAGACCAAGGCGACGGCTGCGAACGGGCCCAAAGATGGGGCTGGCATTCAAAAACGTAGACATAGGCATATGCTCCTCAAGACAATTGTGCCTAAGCATAGCATCGGCTCCAAAGCAAGGTACGGGCTCTTGCTTTACAAGTTTCGTTTTTTCACGTCGCTCATGATGCCGTGCCATGAAAAGCCTCGGGTCGGGTACAGTTAATCTGTTAACAAGGCGTAAGGCAATGCGGGTCCATCCAACCGTACTGACGTGCAACTGGATGGGCATTGATGATGGGGGCACAACATGGATTTTACGGTCGAGAATGCGGGCACCACGATTTCCTGTCGCGAATATGCCGGTCCGGATGTGTCGCCCGATACTCCTGCCTTGGTGTGCGTGCACGGCGCTTGTGTCGACGGCACATTTTTCGACGGCATCGCTTGTGAGCTTAGCCGCAACTACCGCGTAATTGCCTACGACCGCCGTGGCTGTGGTGATAGCAGCGAAGCGGCAGACGGCAGCTATGATCTTGCCGCTCAGGCCGCCGACCTGCAAGCTGTGATCGAACACGTTGGCGCTCCGACAAATGTGCTTGCGCACAGCGCCGGTACGTTGGTGGCGCTGGAGCTTCTTCGCGCCGAACCCCATCTCGTCGACCGTACGATTCTGCACGAGCCGGCTGTGTCGGCCGAAGGCGTCGGCATGGGCGCAGCTCCGGTTTTGCTCGATATGATTGCGGCTGGAAAGGTTTCAAGGGCGCTCCGGCTTTTCTTGGGAGCCCTCGGCGACTTGGACCCCGAGGCTCCTGGGACGACCGAAGCGGAAGCCAAACATGCCCTGCGCAATGGTCGTTGCTTTATGGCGAACGAATACGGGATTACTATGACCTGCGTTCCCGATTGGGATAGCGTTCGCGTATCGAAGTCCGTTGCTGCTGTGCTTCTCGGCGAGCTTTCGGTCGGTACGCCCCGCGAGGCTGGTACGCGAGCGGCTGGCGAATATCTCCATTGCCCTCTCGCTACAAGGG
>UROA01000203.1 GCA_900549355.1 uncultured Collinsella sp.
GGCCACAATGGCGGCTGGGGTGCTGCGGCGCGCGATTCGATCTGGCACGCCGGTCTGCCGCTGGAGCTTGGCCTTGCCGAGGCTCAACAGACGTTGCTGCAAAACGGCCTGCGCTCGCGCGTGGTGCTCGAGGCCGACGGCAAGCTCATGGACGGTACCGATGTCGCCGTTGCCTGCCTGTTGGGTGCCGAGGAGTTTGGCTTTGCGACCATGCCGCTCATCTCCATGGGCTGCCTCATGCAGCGCGACTGCCAGCAGGATACCTGCCCGGCCGGCATCGCTACGCAAAACTGCCGCCTGCGTCGCGGCTTCCGCGGCAAGCCAGAGCACGTCGAGCATTTTATGCTCTTTGTTGCCGAGCAGCTGCGTGAGGTCATGGCGAGCCTGGGCTTCCGCACCGTCGACGAGATGGTCGGCCATCCCGAGTGCTTGCGCCAGATTGAGGTCCCGGGCAACCGCAAGGCCAACCTGCTCGATCTGTCGCCCGTGCTGGCGAGCGCGACCTGTGAGTTTGGTGCCCATATCCCGGGTGCCGACGGCCGTCACTTCCTGCCCCAGATGGCTGCGGACAGCGAGCTCGACAAGACGCTCGACTCCACGTTGTTTGTGCCCTATACGGCCGATGCCCGTGCGCACCTGCGCCCGATTCGCTTCCGCGCCGATATCGCCAACGTCAACCGCTGCGTGGGCGCCATCTTGGGCAACGCGGTGACCAAGGCGCATCCCGAGGGCCTGCCCGCCGGCTCCATCACCATCGATTGCGATGGTTCGGCCGGTCAGAGCTTTGGCGCCTTCCTGCCGCGCGGCATTACGCTCAACGTGTGCGGCGACGCCAACGACTACTTTGGCAAGGGCCTTTCGGGCGGCGAGGTGTCGGTGCGCCCCAACCCGCATGCGACCTACAAGTTCGACGAGAACATCATCGTGGGCAACGTTGCGTTCTTTGGCGCTACGAGTGGCCGCGGCTTCATTAACGGCCTGGCCGGCCAGCGCTTTGGCGTACGCAACTCCGGTGCCACGGTGGTGGTCGAGGGCTGCGGCAACCATGGCTGCGAGTACATGACGGGCGGTCTGGCGCTCATCTTGGGCGAGGTCGGGCAGAACTTCGCCGCAGGTATGACGGGTGGCGTGGCTTATGTCTTCGATCAGTACGGCACGCTCGATGCCCGCGTGAACCACGAGAGCGTTGAGCTCAAGGCCCCGACGGCCGGCGAGCTGGCGCAGATTCGTGCGCTCATCCAGGAGCACGTGGACGCGACTCAGAGCCCGCGCGGCATTAAGCTACTCTACAGCTTTGAGACGATGAGCAAACACTTTGTGAAGGTCATTCCGACCGAGTACGAGCGCGTGCTGGCGATTGTCGCCGCCGCCGAGGCCATCGGTAAGACGCATGCGCAGGCTGAGGAGCTGGCGTTTGACATTGTGACCGGTCGCGCGAGCGCCGCGGATGTCGCTCGCTTTGATGTCGCGGGCGGTACTGCGGGTGCTGTGCCCGTGGCTGCCAGCCCTTTTGCTTCGACCAAGAAGGAGGCGTAAGTGCCATGGGTAAGCCAGGTGCTTTTCTTGATATCGATCGCGTGGCCCATGAGTTGCGCCCCGTGGAGGAGCGCAGCCGCGATTTCGATCCGCTGTTCGTGGAGCTCGACGACGATGCGCGCCGTGCCCAGGCGAGCCGCTGCATGATGTGCGGCGTGGCGTTTTGCCAGATGGGCGCGAGCTTTGGCAAGGCACGCCTGAGCGGCTGCCCGCTGCACAACCTGATTCCCGAGTGGAATGAGCTGGTGTACCGCGGCCGCTGGGATGAGGCTGCCGAGCGACTGTCGCTCACCTCGCCCATGCCCGAGTTTACGAGTCGCGTGTGCCCGGCGTTGTGCGAGGCCGCGTGCAACCTGGGTTCGGTCGATGGCCAACCCACGACGATCCATGACAACGAGCGTGCGATCAGCGACCATGAGTGGGCAAATGGCGGTCCGCGCCGCTTTGAGCCGGCAGGGGAGGATGCACCCACGGTCGCTGTGATTGGCTCTGGCCCGGCTGGCCTGGTGGCTGCATGGGAGCTTGCACGTCGCGGTGCCCGTGTGACGGTATTTGAGCGTGACGACCGCCCGGGCGGCCTGCTCATGTACGGCATTCCCAACATGAAGCTCGAGAAGTCTGTGGTCGAGCGTCGCGTGGCACTCATGCGCGAGCTGGGCATTGTGTTCGAGCTGGGTGCCGACGTGAGCGATCCCAAGGTTACCGCCAAGCTCGACGACTTTGACGCCGTCGTGGTGGCTGCCGGCGCCCGTGCTCCGCGTTGGCTTTCGGCTGCGAACATTGATGCCCCGGGCGTGGTGTATGCCGTGGACTACCTGACGGCTTCGACCGGCTCCGGGCCCGGTGGCGGCGGGGCACCTCGAGCG
>UROA01000204.1 GCA_900549355.1 uncultured Collinsella sp.
ACGTCGCTTTCGGCAAGGCGCCACGGTATCTCGGGATGACGGCGCATGGTGCCAGTGCCCGAGCACGGGGCATCGATAAACACCGTATCAAACAGGACAGGTTTGCCAAGCATGGCGTCAAACGACGTCAGCACCTCGTCGAGCTCGCAGGCATCGCCCGAAACCGTGCGAACACCCGTAATACCCGCTTTATGCAGTCGAGCGAGATTCTGATCGCACTTGCGGTCGTGCAAATCGAGCGCAGTGTGCTGACGGTCGTAGCCGGCACGCTTGGCCTGGCACATCATCACATAGGTCTTGGTGCCGCGGCCGGCGCCAATCTCAAGACAACGCCCGGGACGGGTCGCCGCGGTAGCGATGAGCTGAGCGTTAAGGTCCGAGGCCACGGCAGTCGCGCGTTCAAACACGCCCGACGCAACGGTGGCCTGCGCATCGACCGGAGCATGGCAACCCGGGAACACGGGCGCAACAAGCTGCGAAATGTACGGATCAGGCTTGGTCGCAAAGGCATTCTCGTGCAAAGCGAGCGGTACGGGCGCCAGATTGCCGGCAAAGTTGAGCGCGCCCTCGGGCGTATCGAACGACGCCATAATGCGGGCACACAGCCAGCGCGGCATGCCCATCAGACGAGACAAGCGAACCAAACGGCGCTCCGACTCATCGGCATCCGCCGCAGCAGCAAATTCCTCGACGTTATCCGCAACCTTATGTAGCACGGCGTTCGCCAGACCGGCGGCCGATTTAGCGCCGCTGCGAACCAGCTCAACGCCCTGACTCACGGCAACGCGACCTGGGGTATGCAGGTAGAGCATCTCGAAGGCCGAGATGCGAAGCGCCATGCGAACACGCGGCGCGACCTTTTTGGGCTTATCGAGAAACTGGTCGAGCAGTTCGTCCAAAATGCCCTGCGTCGCGGCAACGCCCAGTGCCAAGCGGGCGGCAAACGCAGAATCGCGCTGGTCGATGGCCTTGGCCGTAGCGCGGGCAGAGAGGACGTCGCGCGCATACATGCCGCGACGGTCGGCCTCCATCAACACATCGAGCGCAAGCTTGCGCGCGGGGGAAAGCTTACTCATGACAAAACACCCCACGTCAGATTGGCACCCTGCAGGCCGGCAGCCCAGGCAGAAGCAGCCATAGCTCGCTTGCCGTCGGACTTAACCTCGAGTAGCTCAATCGCACCATCGGAAAGCCCCAAGTAGACACGCTTGCTCTTGACGACAACAGCGCCCTCGCCAAGCGACATGTCAGCAGGCGCAGCATCGAGCACGCGGACCGACTTGTCGGCAATCACACAACGGGCAGGCGCGGTATCGGACGAAGCCAGCACGTGACGCACGCAATCGAGCGCCGCCATCTGAGGATCAAGACGCATCTCCTGCTTGGAAATCTTGGCAGCATGCGTGACAAGGGACTCATCCTGCTCGGTCCACACGGCGGTGCCATCGGCAAAAGAAGGAAGCGTATCGGCCAGCAGCTTACCGCCCAGCTCGCCAAGCTCCATGGTCAGCGCATCCGCATGCTTACCGGCAACCGACGTGGAAGCCTGAGCACAATAAGCGCCTGTATCCACGCCATGTCCAATGCGCATAATAGAAACGCCGGCAACATCGTCACCAGCAAGAATGGCACGCTGAATGGGAGCAGCGCCACGCCAACGAGGCAGCAGCGAAGCATGAACATTCACAATACCAAGCGGCGCCATATGCAACACCTCATCGGGCAGAATGCAGCCATAGGCAGCCACACAGAAAACATCCGCCTGGGCAGCCTGAAGCGCCTCAACAACCTCAGGCGTCATACGATTAGCCTCAACAACCGGCAACCCCAGCTCAAGCGCCTTGGCCTTAACAGGAGACGGCTCCAACTTTTTACCACGCCCGCGAACAGCATCGGGACGAGTAATGATAAGCGAAATCTCGTTCCCAGCCTCAACAAGCGAAGTCAGCGAAGGCACAGCAAAATCAGGCGTACCCATAAACACAATACGCATAAAGAACGTCTCCCCTCAACCAAAGCCGAGACGGCTACAAATAACAGCGGAAAGCCAAGTGCCCAGCCCATCCGCAATAACAATTCAACAAGAACAAATATACCCAAAACCAAAGAAAGAGCCGCATAAAAGCAGCCCTCCCAACAAAGCCCCTATCAGCGAAGACGCCCCTCCCTGGCCCAGCGGCACCCGGGCGAGACAAGCAGCGTCAACGTAGTCCCCGGGGC
>UROA01000205.1 GCA_900549355.1 uncultured Collinsella sp.
AAAGCCGAACCCTCTGCCGTCACGGCTTGGGGCGCGCGTTTGGCTTCGGCAATGGGGGCCTGCGCCTGTTCGACGGCCTGCTCGGCTGCGGCAAGCGAGTGCTCAAGGTCGGCGGTGATACGCGGGACATCTTCTTCGGCTTTACGTAGGGCATCTGCCGTGTCGGAGATCTGCATCGAGAGCTCGCTGGTGCGCACCGTATAGTTGGCGGGATTTGCCGAGGGATTGCGTTGCAGCTCGGCATACTCATGACGCAGTGTCTCGAGCTGGGCGCGCGTGGCGTCGACGGTTTGTTGTGCGGCGGCAATGCCGGCGTCTCGCTCGGCCTGCACCTTGTCGCGGATGCGCTTGGAATCCTCAAGACGGCGAACGAGGCGGTTGCCGGTCTCGCGCGAGCTCGCCTCGCGGGCCTCCACGGCATCGAGCGCGGCCTTCAGGCGGAGCTCAGTCGCGTCATCCTCTGTCTTCATTTGTTCGAACTGACCCTTGAGCTCTGTCGCTTTGGCGGCGTGGGCATCACGGTCAATCTCGGCTGCCGCAGCGGTCTTTTGCGCTGTGGCGATCGCCTGACGCTGGTCGGCGACGATCTGGTCGTAGCGGCCTGCGATATCCTGGCGCGTCTCGAGTTCCTCGGCCTGATCGGCAATGCGCTGCTCAAGTTCGGCCAGGTGGGTGCGGGCATCGGCAAGTGCCTTTTTCGCGGCGTTCATCTCGCGCATGGCCGAGGCACCCTGGGCGATAAAGGTGCCCACGGCGTTCGCAGTGTTCGAGACGGCGGTACCCAGATCGCGGCTCGCGGCGGGGGAGTGCGGGGCGGTCGGGCGAGCGGTATTGGCGGCGTCCGCATCGGCAGCCTGCGGCGCGGCGATATTGCCGGTACCGCCCTCGACCACAGAAAAGCCTGCTGCGTGCGGATCGACCGCATCGGCGCCAATCGTGGGGTGCTCGAGCTGCAGAAACGAGGGCATGGTGCTGCCCTGGTCGGCAACCGGAGTCTCGCCGGGCACAAAGGTCGAGGCCGCCTCGGCGGCCTCCTCTTCCTCGGCATCAATATCGGCATCGGCGACGGGGTCTTTCATCGCCTTGACAGCATCCATCATGGAGTCCATGACGGCATCGAGCTCTTCTTCCGAAGACACCTCGATGGGGACCGCTGCTTGCGGGGCGTCGTCCTGTACAGGGGCGTCGTCCTGAGCGGGCGCATCGTCGTTTTGCTCATCGGCGTTTTCTGATTCGGGGGTTTCCGCCGTAGCGCTTTCGTCCAAGATGGGGCCGTCGACGTCGGTACCATCGCAGGTCACAGCGTCAGTATCTGTGGTGACGTCTGCGGGATCATTAATATGCTGTTGAGTCTGGGGGTCCAGCTCGTCTGTCATAGGCATGTGCTCCTCATCGTTGTTTGTCACCCTATGATAAAGTCTCGCGCCGACATCCCGCGCGCCGCAGCAAAGTTTCAAAACGTGTTCGATGGCTTGATCTGATAACAATAACTCGGCCGCTTTATCCGGTTTGTACTTGACAATCCCTTCGCCGAACGACGTGGTGCCGTTCGCCTGCTGCGGTCTTTATTTTTCACTTGAACCCGCTAAAGTTGCATTTCAGCTTTTGGCGCGTGAAGTTGGATACGCGCAGTCGGCGGGCGTGCCCGTCGCGATTTGAAAGGACTTTGTATGGGACTTTTCACTGGTAAGACCGTGATCGTCACCGGCGGCGGCAAGGCCACGCTTAAGGACGGCTCCGCTGGCTCCATCGGCTACGGCATCGATATCGCTTTTGCCAAGGAGGGCGCAAACCTCGTCATTACCGGCCGCAACGTCGCCAAGCTCGAGGCTGCCAAGGAATCCCTCGAGGCCGAGTACGGCGTCAAGGTTCTGCCTGTTCAGGCCGATGTCTCGGCTGGTCAGGACAACGAGGCCGTCGTCCAGAACGTCATCGACAAGGCCATTGAGGAGTTCGGCCGCATCGACGCCGTCGTCAACAATGCTCAGGCCAGCGCCTCGGGCGTGACCATCGCCGATCACACCATGGATCAGTTTAACCTGGCCATTTACTCCGGTCTGTATGCTACCTATCTGTACATGCAGAAGGCCTATCCGCACCTGAAGGAGACCAAGGGCTCCGTGGTCAACTTCGCCTCGGGCGCCGGCCTGTTTGGCAACTATGGCCAATGGCGCTATGCTGCCGCCCAGGAGGGGGACCGGTCTCGCCG
>UROA01000206.1 GCA_900549355.1 uncultured Collinsella sp.
CGCGCTGACGGGCGGGCGCGCCGCAGCGGCCGAAAGCGAGCGGGCGCCAAGTGCCAGACCCGGCGCGATGACGCCGCCGACAAAGGTTCCGCGCGTATCGATGACCTCGATATTGGTCGTCGTGCCCAGGTCGATCACGATGCACGGAGAGCCGTAGACGGCACGGGCCGCCACGGCATCGGCGATGCGGTCGGGGCCGATCTCGGCCGGGTCGTCGTAGTGCACGGGCATGCCGGTCTTGAGGCCCGGCCCCACGGTGAGCACGCGCCCCGTGCAGGTACGGGAAAGAGCCGCCTTCCACGGGCGCTCGAGCGCCGGCACCACGCAGCTCAGCACGGCCGCCGTGGGCACGAGCGCGCCGGGCATGCCCGCATCAGCCGCCAGCGCGGCCATGACTTGAGCGAGCCTCATGCGAGCCTCATCGGCCGTGATGCTCGACGGCGTCGTGATCTCGCACGTCGCAAGCGGACATTCCTGCGCCGCGGCCGAATCCTCGGCAAACAGGCCAAAGCGAATGAACGTATTGCCCACGTCGACCGTCAATATATATGCGCACCCATTAAGCATCGTCGGCGCTCCTTTCGTCTGTCCAGCAGTATATCGCCTACCTAAACCAGTCATCCCAAAATGACTAGCTTGCCGCTATACTGGTGCGCGGTCGCGCGCGAGCTCACGCGGCGGCCCTTGGTAACCCGACTTCCCGCGCCGTATCCGTAGCGGCGCTCCCGGGGGAAGCGGATATACGCAAAGGAGTTCTATATGAGCAATCCCTCGAACCGCGCTTCGATGCGCGGGCAACTCACACTGCGCGGCGTCGTCATCGGCGTCCTTGGCTGCGTGATCATCACGGCAAGCTCGGCCTACACCGCCCTCAAGATGGGCGCACTCCCCTGGCCGATTATTTTCGCTGCCGTCATCTCGCTGTTCTTCCTGAAGCTCATGGGCAACGCCAGCCTCAACGAGGCCAACGTCACCCACACCATCATGTCCGCGGGCGCCATGGTCGCCGGCGGTCTGGCGTTTACCATCCCGGGCGCCTGGATGCTGGGCTACGCCGATCAGATCAGCTGGCTCGACATGTTTATCGTGGCGCTCGCCGGCACCATCTTGGGCCTTCTGGCCACCGCGCTCATCCACCGCCACTTTATCGTGGACGCCGCACTGGAGTTTCCCACCGGCAACGCCGCAGCTCAGACCTTGCGCGCGACCGAGGCTGGCGGCAAAACAGGCAAGCAGCTCTTTGGCTCCATGGCCGTCGCCGGCATCTACAGCGTGCTTCGCGACGCTCTGGGCGTGGTGCCCAGCATGCTGTGCACGCTCAATATCCCCGGCGTGACCTTTGCCATCTATAACTCGCCCATGCTGCTCTCCATCGGCTTTTTGGTGGGCTTCGCCCCGGTCGCCTTCTGGTTTGCCGGCGCGCTGCTGGGTAACTTTGGCATCATCGTGGGCGGCACCGCTGCCGGTCTATTCGACGTTGTGACTGCGCAGGGCATCGTCAAGTCCCTCGGTATGGGCCTCATGATGGGCTTTGGCGTCGCCGTCGTCCTCAAGGACATCCTGCCACAGGTCGCCGGTATCGTCCGCGGCCTCGCCGCCGACAGCTCCACCGACACCGACGAGCAGTCGCTCATCTCGGGCTCCCTTAAGCTCGACGCCGGCATCATCGGCCTGGGCACCGCAGCCATCGCCGTGATCATCGCCATCGTGCTCGACCTTGGCCCCGTTCCGGCCGTCATCGTGACGCTGTTCACCTTTGTCACCACCATCATGAGCGCGCAGAGCTGCGGCCAGACGGGCATCGACCCCATGGAGATCTTTGGACTCATCGTCATGCTCATCGTGGCGGCCTTTGCACAGATCGCCCAGGTCAAGCTGTTCTTTATCGCTGGCATCGTGGCCGTGGCGTGCGGCCTTGCGGGCGACGTCATGAACGACTTTAAGGCCGGCGCCGTGCTGGGCACCAACCCGCGCGCACAGTGGATCGGCCAGGCCATCGGGGGGCACGTGGGGGGCCCCGGGGCGTAGGCGAG